>CBJMQH010000116.1:0-12099 GCA_966431825.1 uncultured Trinickia sp. | reverse complement strand
AGCCTCCCGGGCGGCTGTGGAGCGTCCCTCCGCCTGGACGATCCCGGCGGTCGAGCGCCGCCAATGGATGCTCACCGTCGTTTCGACGGCATCCGTGCCATTGCGAGAGCCTGCCGCCCGAACCCCGAGCAGTTCGACGCGTGCGGCGATCGGCCATGCAACCAGGTGACGAAACCATCGTACGGCGCTTGGTCCGTCGTCCGCACGTATCGTCAACTCCGCGCCGTCGCCCGTCTGAGTCAGCCGCTCGACGCTCACGCCCTCTTGGGCCGCGGCCCCGAGCCGTTGCATCAAGTCGACGAGCCGGTCAGGCGCTTCGTCCATCTGCCCGCGCGCGAGCCGCCCAACCTCCTTTTGGCCGGCCACTTGCTTCCGGAAGGGCTGCACGGCCGAGCGCGACACCGCCAACCCGGCGAGATCGGCTTCGAGCCGCGTGCGCTCGCCAGCGATGCGACTCTCGGCCGCCACGCTCCAGGCTGCGAGCGCCGTCGCCGACAGCGCCCCCGCGCATACGGCGGAAACGGACGACGCAAGCCGGCCGTGGCGCCGCTGAGGCTGGAACGCACGTCGGCGTGGCAGGAAGTTCCAGTCGCGGGGGTGCCTATCGCTCCCCCCGCCTGTCGGGAGACGCATGCCGCTCATACCGTCACCCCACGCAACGCCAGCCCGAACGCCACGGCAAACTCGGGGGCATGCCGCCATCGCTGAGGCACCGCACCGCCCTCGCAGAACGGCGCGCATGCGAACGGCACCACGGGTGCCCCGAGAACGTCGCCAATATCCGCGCAGGCGAGGGGAACGGCATCGAGTCGCTCCAGCTCCCCGCCCACGATCGCCCAGTCGATCGGCCCGCCCGCCGCCAGCTCGCGCAGCGCGCCCGGGCCATCGGTCAATGCGTCGGCCCGCCAATGCAACCGCGCACACGAAACGGCACCATCGATGCGCCAGGCATACAGCCCGTCAGCGCCGGCCCACAGCGCCGCGTACCGATCGCCGCGTTCGTTTGTGCGTTGCGCCGCGTGACAGAGCGCCCGCAAGGCGGCCGCCGGTTCGGAATCCACGACATTCACCGACAACTGCGCGATCGCGGCCGCTTCGACGCGCGCCTCCAAATGCCGACGCTCGGCCGCCGCCACCGAGAGACGGGCGCCGCCGCTTGCCGAGGCAGTGCACGGGCAGGCCAGCGCGCGGCTGGACACGCTGCCCTCCCCGCACTCAGCGGATTCGCCCGGCTCGACGAACCAATCAACGGCCAGCGCGTGCCTCGCGAATCCGGTCACGCGCTCCGCTTCGGCCATGGCCATCGCGTCCAGACGATCGGCCGCGAGGTCGAGCGCGCGATGAGAGCCGCGCACCGGTTCCGATAGCGCAATCGAAGCGATCGAGGTTGCGCTGCCCGGCAACGCCATTGCGCACGACAGGCTGCAACGCCGGCGGCGCCTTGGCCACGTGCCGACGAGCGCACTCAGTACGGCCCCCAGGGCGCCGCGATCCGCGATCTGCGCGACCGAGACGATATCGGGCATCAGCGGCACGGCACCCAGCCATTCAACGCGCACAGGGGAACCCGTTCGCGCGGCGCGACTCACGACGGCGAGCCGTACAGCATCGGGGCTGACATCGACGCCGGCCGCAAGACGGCGCCGCGCCGGCCATACAAGATCGATCGACATTGCATCTCCTCGCGGTGCCGGCCCCCGGCGGCATGCCGGGCGTTACGCACGCACTCGATGCAAATGATTCTGATGAAGCGCGGAAACGGACGGTATTCGTCCGAACGGCCAGTATTCCGGCCGAGGCGCCGAACAATACGGCGGGTCACAGACCCATTGGCCGATTAAGCCAATCGAAAGCAGTCATCTGCGCCGGCTATAATCGCGCCCATTGCACGCCTGCTCTCCTATGCAACAGCTTCCGCCGTCACCGCCGCCCCCCGTTCCGCCTGAATCCGCGGAACCGCCTGCCACGCCGCCCTCCGAACCGCCGAAGCCGCCGGGTCCGGCGACGCCTCCGCCGCCGGGCTCGAGCCCCGATCCGAAGCCGAAAAAGGCCCGACGCCCGCTCGCCGTGCGGCTTCTGCTCGGCTTGGCCGGGCTCATCGTGGCAGCAATCGCCGCCGCGGGGCTTGTCGTTGCGTACGGCCTCGTCATTGCGACGCCGCAGCTGCCGTCGCTCGAAGCGCTCACCGACTATCGGCCGAAGGTGCCGATGCGCATCTACACCGCCGACCATGTGCTGATCGGTGAATTCGGCGATGAGCGCCGCAGCGTCGTCCGTCTGAACGACGTGCCCGTCTATTTGCGGGAAGCGATCCTCGCGATCGAAGATGCGCGCTTTTACGATCATGGCGGCGTGGATCTCGCCGGCATCATGCGCGCGGGCGTCGCTGCGCTGTCGAACGGTCATGCCACGCAGGGTGCAAGCACGATCACGATGCAGGTGGCGCGCAACTTCTTCCTTTCGAGCGAGAAGACCTACACGCGCAAAATCTACGAGATGATGCTCGCGTACAAGATCGAACGCGAACTGACGAAAGACCAGATCCTCGAGGTCTATATCAATCAGATCTACCTCGGCCAGCGTGCGTACGGTTTCGCCGCCGCCGCCAGGATCTACTTCGGCAGAGATCTGAAGGACATCACGCTCGCGCAGGCGGCCATGCTCGCCGGGCTGCCGAAGGCGCCGTCCGCCTACAACCCCGTCGTCAACCCACAACGCGCCCACGTGCGCCAGCAGTACATCCTGCAGCGGATGCTCGAACTCGGCGACATCACGCGCGCGCAATACGATGCGGCCGTCAAGGAGCCGCTCGTCGTCGCCAAAGCGCCGGCGCAGCAGTTCAGCGTGCACGCCGAATACATCGCGGAAATGGTGCGCCAGGCCATGTACGCGCAATACCACGACGACGCCTATACGCGCGGCTTGAACGTCGTGACGACGATCGACTCGGGCGACCAGGACACGGCCTATCGTGCGTTGCGCCGTGGTCTGCTCGCCTACGACGCACGGCGCGGCTATCGGGGCCCCGAGGCGTTCGTCGAACTTCCGGCCGGCGCCGACGACCGTGAAGAGGCCATCGCCGATGCGCTCGACACGCGCGCCGACGATGGCGATATCGTGCCCGCGGTCGTCACCGCCGCCGAGCCGAAGTCGGTTCAGGTCGTGCTGGAAGGCGGCACGACGGTCACCGTGGAAGGCGATGGGCTGAAGCTCGTCGCCACCGCGCTCACGCCGCGCGCGCAGCCGAACGTGCGCTTGCGGCCTGGCGCCGTCGTTCGCGTCACGCAACGCGAGGACGGCAAATGGGCGATCGTCCAGCTGCCGCAGGTCGAAGGTGCGTTCGTTTCGATGGTGCCGCAGGACGGTGCAATCCGCGCGCTCGTGGGCGGGTTCGACTTCGGCAAGAACAAGTTCAACCACGTGACGCAGGCGTGGCGTCAACCCGGGTCGAGCTTCAAGCCGTTCATCTACTCGGCGTCGCTCGACAAGGGGCTCGGTCCCGCGACGATCATCAACGATGCCCCGCTCTTCTTCAGCGCGGCCGAAACGGGCGGCGCTCCGTGGGAACCGAAGAATTACGGCGGTGGCTTCGATGGTCCGATGTCGATGCGCACGGCGTTGCAGAAGTCGCGCAACCTCGTCTCGATTCGCATCCTCTCGCACATCGGCACCCATTACGCGCAGCAGTACATCACGCGCTTCGGCTTCGACGCCGAACGCCACCCGGCCTATCTGCCGATGGCGCTCGGTGCCGGCCTCGTCACGCCCTTGCAGTCGGCCGCGGCCTACTCGGTGTTCGCGAACGGCGGGTATCGCGTGAATCCGTATCTGATTGCGGAAGTGACGGATCAACAGGGCGTCGTGCTCGCACGCGCGCAGCCGATCGTGGCCGAGCGCGACGCGCCGCGTGCAATCGATGCGCGCAACGCGTACGTGATGAACAGCCTCCTCCAAAGCGTGGCCCAGCACGGCACCGGCGCGAAATCGAACGAACTCGGCCGCAAAGATCTCGCCGGCAAGACGGGGACGACGAACGAATCGCGCGATGCGTGGTTCGCCGGCTATCAGCACACGCTCGTCGCGATCGCATGGATCGGCTACGACAATCCACGCGGCCTGGGCGATCGCGAAACGGGCGGCGGGCTCGCCCTGCCGGTCTGGATGGATTACATGCGTCAGGCGCTCAAGGGCGTGCCCGAATATCAGATGCCGATGCCTGACGACGTCGCGCAGATGAACGGGGAGCTTTACTTCAAGGACTTCCTGCCGGGCAACGGGTTCGTCTCGGCCGTCGGGATCAGTGAAGGAGCGGCGCACGGCACGTCAGAGGCCGCCGCCGGCGGCGATTCATCGGAATCGGGCGCGAGCCCCGACGCGCCGACCTCGCATGTCGATCCCGAGGAGCGCCAGCGCGTGCTCAACATGTTCGAGAAGCAGTGAGCGGGACCCGATAAGACGCGCGCAATGTCGCGCGGGCGGGCTCCGCCACCCCGACACGAGCCCGGGCACTCAAGCGTGGAACGTGACGCTCTGTCCGGCCTGTTGCGTCGCGTACTCCGAGATGGCCTCGAAAAACTCGCGGCCGCTGCGCGTGTCGCGCCACTGACCGTCGACGAAACGGAAATGGAATCCGCCAGCCTTGGCCGCAATCCACACCTCTTTCATGGGCGGCTGCAGATTGACGATGATCTTCGTGCCGTTTTCGAATGTCAGCGTGACGACGTTGCCGCTGCGTTCCGCTTCGATATCGGCGTCGAAGTCGTCGACGGCCCGCTCGATCGTGCTCAACACGGCTTCCGCCCGGTTCAAATAGTCGCTGTCGCTCATGCTAAACTCCGCCGGTTATACACATTCACTGGCCATTAGAGGCAGTCATGCGAGTCGTTTTCAGGATGAGCGCGATTGTAGCGGCTTTGGCCGTTGCGATGAGCGCAGGGTTGAGTGGCTGCGGGCAAAGTGGGCCGCTTTACTTGCCGACCGTACCGCCGCTGCCGACGAAGCCGATGGATTCGGGTGCGCACCCCGCTACGCCCACCGATAGCAGCGACGCGGGCGATAGGTCCGGCGACGCCGCTTCGCTGAAACTCGCGCCGGCCGATACGCTGCAGAGCACACCGGCTTTGGGCAACGCCCAGCACAATACGAAAGCCGCGGCGCGCGCAGGCAGCGCGGCATCCGCCACGCGCTCAACAACCGCTCAATAACGCAGGTTCATTCGCATGTCTCGTTCCGCCTTCGCTTATGTCGACGGCGTGCTGCACGCCGAAGGCGTCAGCGCCGCGACGCTCGCCGAGCAGTTCGGCACGCCGCTTTACGTCTATTCGCGCGCTGCGCTCACCGACGCCTACAACGCCTATGCACGCGGCTGCGCCGGGCGTCGCGCCTCGGTGCATGTTTCCGTCAAGTCGAACAGCAACCTTGCCGTACTGAACGTATTCGCGCGCCTCGGCGCGGGCTTCGACATCGTCTCGGGCGGTGAGCTCGCGCGCGTGCTGGCTGCGGGCGGGCAAGCCTCGAATATCGTGTTTTCGGGCGTCGGCAAGAGTGCCGCCGAAATGCGCGAAGCGCTCGACGCGGGCGTGAAGTGCTTCAACGTCGAATCGATTCCCGAACTCGATCGCCTGAATGCAGTCGCAGCGCAGGCCGGCAAAAAAGCCCCCGTGTCGCTGCGCGTGAATCCCGATGTCGATCCGAAAACGCACCCGTACATCTCGACGGGGCTCAAGGCGAACAAGTTCGGCGTGGCTTTCGACGAAGCACGCGCGACCTACCGCGCAGCCGCAGCGATGACGAATCTGGACGTAGTCGGCATCGACTGCCACATCGGTTCGCAGATCACCGAGATCTCGCCGTACCTCGACGCGCTCGACAAGGTGCTCGAACTCGTCGAACAGATCGAAGCCGACGGCACGCGGATTCACCACATCGACGTGGGCGGCGGGCTCGGCATCACGTACTCGGACGAGACACCGCCTGAGACGGAACTCTTCGTGCGCACGCTGCTCGATCACGTCGCAGCGCGCGGTCACGGTCATCGCGAAGTGTTCTTCGAGCCGGGCCGCTCGGTCACGGGCAATGCGGGCATTCTGCTCACGCGCGTCGAATTCCTGAAGCCGGGCAGCGAGAAGAACTTCGCGATCGTCGATGCGGCCATGAACGATCTCGCGCGCCCGGCGATGTACCAGGCGTATCACGCGGTCGATCCGGTGGTGCCGCGCACCGATGCGCCGCATGTGTACGACGTGGTCGGTCCTGTCTGCGAAAGCGGAGACTGGCTTGCACGCGACCGTTCGCTCGCGCTCGCGCCGGGCGACGTACTCGCCATCCGCTCCGCGGGTGCTTACGGGTTCGTGATGAGTTCGAACTACAACACGCGCCCGCGCGCGGCCGAGGTGATGGTCGACGGCGACTCGGTTCATGTCGTCCGCGCGCGCGAAACCGTTCGTGAATTGTTTGCGCACGAAACGGTGCTGCCGGCCTGACCTACGCAGTGTGAAAGCGCGTGGTCAAACGTCGATCACGCGCGCATCCGGCCCCGTAGCCAAAGCACGAGCCGCCAGCCGAGCAACGCGACCATGATCGCGCCATAGAGCTTCGGCAAGAAGAGGTCGTGCTTGCCGGCCTTCATCCACCAGAAATGCAAAATGGCGAGCACGCCGATCGCATAGACCGTGCGATGCAGCGTCTGCCAGCGCCGCCCGAGCTTGCGCGCGGCTGCCCGAAACGACGTGGCTGCGAGCGGAATCAGCAGCACGAATGCGGCGAACCCAACCGTAATGAACGGCCGCTTGCCGATGTCCTTCACGATAGCCGCAACGTCGAACCATTTATCGAACCAGAAGTAGGTCGTGAAGTGCAGCGTCGCATAGAAGAACGTATAGACGCCGAGCATGCGCCGGAAACGTAGCAACGCCGTCACGCCCGAGAGCTTGCGCAACGGCGTGACGGCAAGCGTCAGGCATAGGAACACGAGCGTCCAGAGCCCCGTCGAACGCGTCACGAATTCGATCGGGTTGGCCCCCAGCCGGTCGGTGAAGCCGTAGAAAACGAGGCGTGCGAGCGGACAAAGCGCACCGATAAAGACGGCCGCCTTGGCACGCGGCACCCAGCGCTCGGACGCACGCGCCGGGGACCGTGCAGCTGCTGCGGCTCGAGTTCGAGCCGCGGGTTGGGCTGCTGTCTGCGTGCGCGCGCGATCAGCGGCGGGCGAGTCGGGGGTCATCAGCGGCATGGTGTTCGGCATCGTCGAATTCATCAAAGGCTCGAAACAAAGCGGCGTCGCTCAAAAGTTCTTGCGCAAGTCCATCCCCTGATACAGCGACGCGACGAGCGCGCCGTATCCGTTGAACATCAGCGTTTTGCGCTTGGGCGTGAAAAAACCGTCCTCGCCGATGCGGCGCTCGGTTGCCTGACTCCAGCGCGGATGGTCGACGCTCGGGTTCACGTTCGAATAGAAGCCGTATTCGTTCGGGGCATAAGTGTTCCAGCTTGTCGCCGGCATTTTCTCCACGAAGCGAATCTTCACGAGCGACTTGGCGCTCTTGAAACCGTATTTCCAGGGCACGACGATACGAAGCGGCGCACCGTTCTGATTCGGCAACACCTGACCGTATACGCCGACGGTCAACAGCGTGAGCGGGTTCATCGCCTCGTCGAGCCTCAGACCTTCGGAGTACGGCCAATTGAGGATCGGATCGGCGATGCCCGGCATCTGCGACGGGTCGGCCAGCGTGATGAACTGGACGTACTTCGCGTTGCCTGTCGGCTGAGCGCGCTTCACGAGTTCGGCGAGCGGGAAGCCGATCCACGGAATCACCATCGACCATCCCTCGACGCAGCGGTGCCGATAGACACGCTCCTCGAGCGGCGCGAGCTTCACGATCTCGTCGATATCGTAGACTTTAGGATTCCGAATCTCACCTTCCACCGAGACGCGCCATGGATGCGAGCGCAGCGTACCCGCGTTTTGCGAGGGGTCGCGCTTGTCCGTACCGAACTCGTAGAAGTTGTTGTAAGTCGTCACGTCGCGGTACGGCGTAACTTTCTCGGCCACGACGAACTTCGCGTTCGACGCCGCCGCGAGCTTTCCCGCGTGCGGGTCGGGCGAGGCATAGTTCGCCCACGCGCCCCTGCCGAAACCGAGCCCAAGTGCGCCGCCCGTAGCGGCCAGTCCCGCTACGCCGGCCGCTCGCAGCATGCGTCGCCGGTTTTCGAATACGTCGCGCGGCGTAATGGCGCTTGCGGCGATGTCGTCGCCATTCTGGATGACGCGCGTTTCTCGTTTGATCAGCACGGTAAGCGCTCCTGACGAAATGGGGGAGGGTGCCCGGGCACGACGCCCGGCGGCCTCCGTGCTCCGTTGCCTCTATATACCGCCGACAACGCGCTTTGGATGCAGTGAACGAAACAAAAAACCGCCGATGGCGAGCGAGACCATTCGGCGGTTTGTGTGTTGCTCGATGCGGCAGTGGCTTACAGCTTACCGTAGCTGTGCAGCCCCGACAGGAACATGTTGACGCCGAGGAATGCAAACGTCGTGACGATCAGCCCCGTGAGCGCCCACCAGGCGGCGACGGCGCCGCGCAGGCCTTTCATCAGCCGCATATGCAGCCAGGCCGCGTAGTTGAGCCAAACGATCAGAGCCCAGGTTTCTTTCGGGTCCCAGCTCCAGTAACCGCCCCACGCTTCGGCGGCCCACAGTGCGCCGAGGATCGTGGCGATCGTAAAGAAGGCGAAGCCGACGGCGATCGACTTGTACATGACGTCGTCGAGCACCTCGAGCGCCGGCAGACGATCGGCCAGCACGCCACGCTCCTTGAGCAGATAAGCAACGCCGACCATCGCAGACAACGCGAAGCTGCCATAACCGATGAAGTTCGCCGGCACGTGGATTTTCATCCACCAGCTTTGCAAGGCGGGGACGAGCGGCTGGATCTGCTGCGCGTCGCGCGAGATCGAATACCACATCAGGAAGCCGACTGCCGCGGTGATCACGAGCAGCACGAAGGCGCCCAGCGCGCGCGTGCCGTAGTGTTGTTCGTAGTACAGATAGAACAACGCCGTGATCAGGCAGAACAGGACGAACACTTCATAGAGGTTCGAAATCGGAATATGGCCGACGTCTGCACCGATCAGGTAGGACTCGTACCAGCGCACCATCAGGCCGGTGAAGCCCATCAGCACAGCGAACCAGGTCATCTTCGAGCCGATCGCGCCCCCTGAAGGCGAACGCGACAACGTGCCGATCCAGTAGAACAGCGTGGCGAGCACGAACAGCGCGCTCATCCAGAGAATTGCCGACTGGCTCGAAAGGAAATATTTGAGCAGGAAGGCCGTATCGGCCCGCGCGAGCTCACCGTGATAGAGGCCGATCGCGCCGATCGCCAGGACGGCGATCCCGGCCATCATGAGACGCGACGGCTTCCAGCGCCAGCCAAGCGTAACCAGGGCCGGAACGGTACAGACAAGCACAAGCTTGTCGTAGTAATTCATGTATGGGTGGTAGCGCGCAAGCGCGAACCCTGCACCGGCTACGAGCGCTAGCGCGAAGACCCAGTCCAAGGCAGAGAGCCGCTGCCAGAACGAACGCTCGTCGAACACGCGCGCGGCGGCATCGCCCGAACCCGCGCCCCGACGAGGCTGCGATGATTGAGAAGCGGTTGTCAGATCCATGATGTTACCGAGTTGATCTCGCCGGCTGGCTGCGCCTTGCCGCCGTGGGTATCGTCAGACGTTAGCCGTCCGATCGTGAGTGTGCTGCTCGTTGGCGGCCTCCGGCACCGGAGCGACCGTGCCTGCCTCTGCACCGAGCACAGCGGCGACCGTTTCCCGCGTGCGCTCGAACTCGCGTTCGAAATCGAGCGTTTTACGCGCGCTCGACATGGCCATCACCACGGTGACGCCCGCGCCGGCCGCACCGCCCCCGGCCGCACCGCTCTTGAGCCAGAACCAGAGCCGGCGTTCGCGCACGTAGAACATCGCGAAGATGCCGAGCACAAGCAGCAAGCTGCCAAGATATACCAATTTCTTGCCCGGTGCCCGTGTCAGCTGGAACACCGAAGCCTGCACCTGCTTGAACGAATCGAGTTGCAGATAGACAGGCGCCCCGTAGAGGAAACTGTCCGACAGCGCATTGATCGCACTGCGCACGAAGCGGCTCGCATCGGGGTCGGCCTTTGCTTCGGGCTCACCGGCCTGCCCGCGCGCGAGTTGCCAGAGATCCCAGGTCGAGCCTTCGAGCATGCGCAGCAACAACGATGCCGCCTTTTCCTGTTCGGCCTTCGGCACCGAGTGATCGATGAAGGCCGCGATGGCCTGGAAGCCGCCGGGCGGCTGCCCGCCAGGGGTACGCCCCACGGCGTCTTCGGCACCGGCGAACAGCGAGAGTACGCGCAGCGCGCTGTCTTCGAGATGTTGGCGCAGCTCGGCGTTCCCATCAGGAACCGAACGTGCGGCAAAACGACGCGCCGCCTGGGCCCGCAGCGCGGGGTCCGCAAGGGCCGCGCGCAACTGCATCCACTCCTTCACGCTGCCGCTGCTGTCGGCCGGAATGCGGAGGTAGCGGAACGGATCGTTCGGCGTCGTGCGCATACCGGCGAGGAAGAAACGCTCGCCGTTGACGTCGACGGGCAACATGTAATTGTTGAATTCACGTGCCTGGCCGTCGGTCGTGCGCACCTTGTACTGGAACGAGGGGCCGATGTTGCGCAGATCGACGGGCTTCGTCGTTTTCGCGCCCGACCCGAGCCGCTCGTCGAATGCCTCTTTCAGCGATTGATGGGCCGCGACACCGCGCGCATCGGTCTTGCCGTTCGCGTCGGTGATGTTTTCCACGTTGATGGCGCGGAAATCGGCGAATTCGACCGTCTGACCGTTGACGCCCGGCATCGATGCCGACAACGGGGCCGATGCGCCGATCGTGCCGCCGACGGGCAGCGCCTTCGCGTTCGAGCCGACCATCGGCCAGGCCGTCGTTACGAGCTGCGAGCCGCCGTCCTGGAAGCTCGACTGATAGATCGAGACGCCGTCGTACTCGAAGGGCTTGTTGACTTCGACACGGGCCGGAATCCGCTCGCCGGTCTTGTGGTCGATCACGACGATATCGCTCGCGAACAGCTTCGGCATCCCCGTCGAGTAGTAGTCGACGATGAATTTCTTGAGTTCGATCGAGAACGGCAGATCCTGGATCAGCGAGCCGTTCGGCTGATTCAGGATCGCCGTCGAGACATGTTGCCCTTCGGGCACCCAGGCATAGCCGCGAAACGTCGGATTGCCCGTGGACAAGCGGTGATCGGGCGAGATCTCGCTGATGACGGCGCTCGTGTTGACGGGCGACTTCCCGAACAGCCACATCTGCAGCTTGATCGGCAGGTTGCTGTCCATGAGTCCGCCCAGGCAGATCACGACGATCGCGAGGTGCGCGAAGATATAGCCGATCTTCGTGAAGGCGCCGCGCTTGGCCGCAATGAGCGTCGCGCCGTCGCGTTCGCGAACGACCGCGCGGTAGCCGAGCTTCGACAGCAGCCCGCCGAGCCGCTGCGCGGCCTGCGCCTGCGTTCCGGGCAGATCGTACTGAGCCTTGTGGTGGAACGCGCGCAGGCTGCCTTCGCGCACCTTGTCCTTCCAGCTCTTCATGTCGGCGATCATCTTCGGTGCGTTACGTATCACGCACAGTGAGATCGAGACGATGAGGAACCCGAGGATCATCATGAACCACCACGCGCTGTAGACCGTATAAAGGCTCAGCGAGCGGAAGACGTCGGCCCAGAACGGCCCGAACTGATTGACGTAATTGGGGTAGGGGTCGTCCTGCGTAAGGACGGTGCCGATAATGCTTGCGATTGCCAGCACGACGAGCAGCGCGATCGCAAAACGCATGGAACTCAGCAGCTCGACTGCATTCGCGAGCGTGCGCCGCTGCGACTTCAACTGATAACCCGAGGTGGTCACGCTCATTCAAACTCCAACTGCCAGCAAAAAAAGGGTGAGGCGGCCGCATCGTCTGCGGCCCCACACCCTTTTTCTTGTTCTGTCCGGCCATACCCGGGGGGCGAGCGGGGAGGGAAGGTGCGGGGCACGGACCCGTGCTTGCTGGATGGT
>CBJMQH010000115.1:0-12146 GCA_966431825.1 uncultured Trinickia sp. | reverse complement strand
GAAACCGAGCAGCACGACGACGAACAGCGTGCAGCTTGCATAGAAAATCAGTACGAGCAGGCTCAGCTGCTTGAGCGATGCGACGCCGTACTTGCCCGTGGTGAACGCGATGGCGCCGAGCACGCCGAGCGGCGCGAGCTTGATGATGAAGCCCATCAGGCGGAAGAAAACCTGGGCCAGGTCGTCGATTAAACGGCTCACGGACTTGGCTTTGTCGCCGAGCAGCGAAAGGGCCGAGCCGAACAGCACGGCGAACACGAGTACCTGCAGGATGTCACCCTTCGCGAACGCGTCGAACACGGTATCGGGCACGATCTTCAGCAAGAAGCCGCCGATGTCCTTCAAGCTTTTTGCGTTTTCCGCGTAGGTCGTGAGTGCGGCGGCATCGAGCGAATGAACGTCGACGTTCATGCCTGCGCCGGGCCGGAACAAAAGGGCGAGCACGGCGCCGATCACAAGCGCGATCGACGTCATGACTTCGAAGTAAATGATGGCCTTGCCGCCGACGCGGCCGACCTTGCGCAGATTGCCGGCGCTGGCGATGCCGCTTACCACGACACAAAACACGATCGGCGCGACGACCATCTTGATGAGCTTGAGGAAACCGTCGCCGAGCGGCCGTAGCGACTCGCCGAAATGGGGGAATGCGGCACCGAGGACGATGCCCGCGACCAGCGCGACCATGACACGGCCAAACAGCGAATTCAGAAATCTGAGCACGGCTTCTCTCCTGGGTGAGGGCGAAAACGCTGGAACGGTCGCGGCGGGTCCCGGCGCTGCGGCATCGAATCGTCTGGTCGAACTGGTATGACCAGTGATGTTATGTGGAAGATTAGGAAGCCGATATAAAGGCGTCAAGGGGCTTCAAAATAGTGGTTTACCCACGCACCAGCGGCGATCGTTTATTTTTGGGGCGATGCGCTGCGGTGGTGCGGCGGTACAATGTTGGTCTGACCAGATGAACGCCTGACGATCATGCGAAGCAATACACAGACAGTGACTGAGGTCGCCACCGAGACGATCCGCGGGCGCATCGAGCGCGGCGACTATCCGGTCGGTGCGCCGTTGCCTGCGCAGCGCCAACTGTCGGAAGAGTTGGAGATCAGC
The DNA here is from genome assembly GCA_966431825.1 of uncultured Trinickia sp. Classification (GTDB taxonomy): domain Bacteria; phylum Pseudomonadota; class Gammaproteobacteria; order Burkholderiales; family Burkholderiaceae; genus Trinickia. Next base: position 11,039 of record CBJMQH010000115.1, on the reverse strand, counting down.
CGGGCGGCGCTGCGCGAAGCGTTGTCGACACTGGAGGCGCTCGGCATGCTGACGATCCGCGCGGGCAAGGGCGTCTATGTCCAGAGCGCGCAGGCTGTGAACGGGCACGCGTGGCGCTTTGCCGAACAATCGTCGCTGCCCGACACCTATCAGGTGCGGTACGCTCTGGAGGGTTTTGCGGCGCGCATGGCGGCCCGCGCGGTGACCGAGGACGATATCGCGTGGCTTGACGAAAACGTCGATGCGTTGCGCGATGCGTTCGTGTCGGGCGATCTCGATACGGCTGCGCAACTCGATTTCGATTTCCATATGCGCATCGTTGCCGTAGCCGGTAACGGGGCGATCGAAACGATCCTGCGCAGCAGCGCGGAGATCATGAAGGAGAGCCAACGATTGCCGTTTTATCGGCACGAGCTGCTGCAGTCCACCTATCAGGAGCACCGTGCAATTGTGGACGCGCTCAAGTCGCGCGATTGCGAGGCGGCGGGCCGCAGCATAGAGGCGCACATAACGGCCGCCGCACAGCGCGCGGGGGTGTTCTTCCCGACGCCGACGCGCGGGTGAGCGGGGCGGCAGCCAACGCGGCTGCGGTGGCTGCGCTTGGCTGTCCGAGCGCTACAGCCCCATCTGCGATCGGCCGAGCGGCGTCAGCTCGTCGACGCCCGCCCGCCCCGCGAAATCGACTTCGAAGTCGTCGGCGGGAAAGTCCGGTGGGCTTTTGCCGTCGAGAAAGCATGCGCGCTGACGCGCGAGATAGGCATCGTTTTTCGGGCAACCCGGCGCTGAAGCGATATACATCACGTTGCTGAACCCGGTACCGCGATGCGCATCTTCGACGGCGTGAATCACGTCGCTATGCCAGAAGACCGTGTCTCCGGCTTGCATCGGCGGAATAGACGACAGGGCGCGAAACAGCGGTGCGTGGTACTCCGGTCGGATCGACAATGCGCGCCCCGGCATGGCGCCGCACAGGTCGTCCTCGGCCACATCGTCCTGCAGCGCACGCAGCAGAATGTAGATCATCGCGTTGGCGATCGGCACGAGCTGCAGCGTTCCGTCGCCGGGGCCTTGAGGGGTGAGTGCCGTCCATCCCTGGAACGTGCGAAACATCGAGCAGACGGCCGGCGAGGGAATTTCTTGCACTTCGGTCCGCCACGCGGCGTCGAACGGATCGTAGGCGCGCCAGTTTCCGGAAAACACATGGCGGTACACGCGGCGGAAGTTCGGCTCGATCCAGCGCTCGACCGACCCCCCGTCGCAATGCGCGGAAAGGCCGAGCGATTCCGAACCCGGCGGGCGGCGGCGCAGGCGGTCCGCATAGGCGGGCACGTGCTCCGGATCGAAATGCACGCGTCCTTCGCTTTGCGCGCGCCAGAGCCGGTTCAGGAACACGCGCGCCTGCGTGAGGGCCGGCGATTGCCGTGCGACCACTTGCGCCTTCGACCAATAGATGCCGTAGATCTGGGGCTTGCTCGATGCCAGATTGCCGAAATACTTGTCTTCCGCCCGGCTCATGAGCTTGATGTCGAGTCGGTTGCGCTCGACGTAGTCGGCGATGTCGCGGTCCCATTGTTCGACGCATGTGCGCTCGAAGACGTTGCGGATCACGCATGCCCCGTGCGCTTTGATCTGCGCGATCTGCTCCGCGCCGATCCGATCGTGCGCTATGTCGTCGAACGCGATCTCCGGGATGACGCTCAGGCCTGAATCGCGGCGTCGCTCGATGCGATCCGCTTCACGGTTCATATACGCTTGAACTTCAGCGAACACGGCGCGGTAGTCCGGCAGCATGTCGCGCAACTGGCGCTTGGTCTGCCTGATCGTGGCGGGAAGGTCGTCGATATGAAGTGCCATCTTTGTCTCCGTGATGTTGTGCGCAGATCGCAGGCTACGCGGATGCACCACCGGGCGGTGATACTATCGGGACATTCTTTATGCGAATCCAGCCATGAAGCCGGCTTACGAACACGTCGACTTCGGAGCAGGGTGTTCGGTGCGCGTCTACCATCGCAGGCTGCCGCGCATCCCGTTCGAGTGGCACCGTCATCCGGAGTACGAATTGACCTTGACGATGAACAGTCAAGGCAAACGGTATATCGGCGATTCCGTCGCGACCTACGGGGCCGACGATCTCGTGCTCGTGCCGCCGAATCTGCCGCACACGTGGGCATCGAACCGGTCGATCGATCCGTCGAGCGCGCAGGTCGCGATCGTCATCTGGTTCGAGGGCGAATGGGTGCGTCGTTTCGCGGATCTGTGCCCGGAGTACGCGGGCCTGCGTAACCTGCTGCGCCGCGCCGCTTGCGGTCTCGTGTTCGAAGAAGGGGCCGGCACCCGGATGCGCGGCGAGTTGGGCCCGCTTTTGTCGGATGAACCGCGCGACCGGTTCAAGGCCGTGATCGATTTGCTCTACGCATTATCCGCAGTGCCGGCCGTGCCGCTTGCGTCGCCAAGCGGGTTCGCTGCGCCGGCGGGTCCGTTGTCGGGCCGCGAAGCCGACCGGCTCGATCGCGTGCTGGCGTTGATCGATACACAATTCGCCCAGCCGTTGTCGCTCGCGACGCTGGCCGGCGCGGCCGGTTTGTCGCCGCGCTCGCTCACGCGGCAATTCGCGCAGCATTTGGGGGAGAGCGTGGGCCATTACCTCGCCCGTGTGCGTATCGGTCATGCGTGCCGGATGCTGGCGGACACGCCGCTGCCGATTTCGCTCGTCGCTGCGCGGTCGGGCTACGCGAACGTGGCGAATTTCAACCGCCAGTTCAAGGCGGCCAAGGGGCTGACGCCGCTCGACTATCGACGACAGTTCGCCGGTGCCGAGGAGCGGGAGCGCGCGCGACCGATGCCATTGACCGAGCGTTCGCCGTCGCTCGAAGGCAAGGCGCGCGGCAGGAAAGGCGCGCGAGGGAAAGTGCCGGCGGCTCGCGCCGCATTCATAGCGGCTGCCGAAGGCGCGGCCGATGGTGATTGATCGAGTCGGGCGATACCTGCCCCGTATTGACGGGTATCGCGTCGCCCGTGTATTGTCAGCGCTTATGAACGCGCAAATCACCACGATTATGACGATGGCCATCACGTACCCGCCAGGGGCAACGTGGTGATGACGCGCAAACACTGATTGCACTGATCACCCCAAGGCCCCGCCGGATACGGACGGGGCCTTTTCATTCGAGCGGCCTCTTCGTCCGGCAGATAGAGAACGGAGAGAACCATGCAGCTCGGCACCGCGCTATCCCGCCACGATGGCGATAACCATTGCCTCGACCACGCGCATCCCGCACCGCTACGGGTAGGCATGCTTGGCATTGGCGTCGTCGGCTCAGGCACGTTTCGCGTGCTGGCGCGCAACCGCCGCTTGATCCGCGCGCGCACCGGACGTGAGATCGCGTTGCGCATGGTTGCGGCGCGCGATCTGCCGCGTGCGCGCCAACTGCTCGGGCCGAGCATCGAAGTGGTCGACGACGCGATGCAGGTAGTGAGGTGTCCTGACATCGACGTCGTGGTCGAAGTGGTCGGCGGGTGCACGCATGCACGCGACTGGATCATGACGGCTATTCGGCACGGCAAGCACGTGGTCACGGCGAACAAGGCGCTGCTCGCCGAGCACGGCGAAGAGATATTCGCTGCCGCGCGCGAGCACGGCGTGACGGTCGCATTCGAAGGTGCGGTGGCCGTCAGCATTCCGATCGTCAAAGCGTTGCGAGAGGGGCTGGCCGCGAACGACATCGAGTGGGTGGCCGGTATCGTCAATGGCACATCGAATTTCATACTGACGCGGATGCGCGACGAAGGCGCGTCATTCGCCGAAGCGCTGGCGCAGGCGCAGCAGCTCGGTTATGCCGAGGCGGATCCGACATTCGATGTCGAAGGGATCGATGCGGCCCACAAGCTCGCGCTGCTCGCGAGCCTTGCTTTCGGTACGACACTGCAGTTCGACGACATTCACGTCGAGGGCATGACGGGCCTCCAAGCCGTCGATCATGCCTGCGCCGCAGCGCTCGGCTATGCCATCAAATTGCTTGCGATCGCGCGCAGCACCGCCGCCGGATTGGACTTGCGCGTGCACTTGGCTTGCGTGCCGGCGGCGTCGCTGCTTGCGCATGTCGATGGCTCGATGAACGGCATCATGGTGAAAAGCGATGCGGCCGGGCATACGATGTACTACGGCGCAGGCGCCGGCTCCGAACAGACCGCATCGGCCGTCGTTGCCGACCTCGTCGACATTGCGCGGCTCGCGCCGCATGGCGCGGCCCGCGCCGTCGCGCCGCTCGGATTCGCAGAGCAAGCGCGTGGCGCAATGCCCGCCATTGCAATCGGCGACGTGGTGACGCAGCACTATCTGCGCTTTCGCGTACCGGCCGGCTCGGTCTGTGTCGACGACCTCGCAGCAGGGCTCACGCGCTTCGGGCTCACCGTATGCGCGCAGAGCCGGCATTGTGCCGAGGGCGATCAGGCGGATCTCGCCTTCATCGTCGGCGAGACCCGTGCAGCGCAACTCGAGCGCGCGTTGTTGCAGCTTGGTGCCGGCTCCGGTTCGGGCATTCCGGCGCCTGCCGCGCACATCCGTGTGGCCTCGCTCGACTAAGGTGCGCGAAGCGTGTGCCCCGTTGCTCTTTTTTTTGGGGCGCGGGGGAGGATCGCTACAATCGCGTTTTACCGGATGCGGGGCCTCGCCGGCGCGAGGCACGCACCGGTGAGCACTGCCGAAGGAGCGGTCGATGGAGATCAAGTGGATTGAGGATTTCGTTGCGCTCGCGCAATATCAGAGCTTTTCGCGCGCAGCCGAAATCCGCAACGTCACCCAGTCCGGGTTGAGTCGCCGCATCCAGGCGCTCGAGCGATGGGTCGGCGCCGAACTCATCGATCGCAGTGCGTACCCGCCTGTGCTCACATCGGCCGGCAAGCTGTTTCTCGAAGCAGCAGACGACATGCTCGGCAAGCTTTTCGACACGCGTGCAATCATTCGCAGCGAGCAGCGGATGGCTGGTGCTGCCCTCCAGCTGGCTGCCGGCCATGCGATGGCCGTCGGGTTTGTCCCAGGCTGGTTGCGCACGCTCGCGCAAGGCTTCGACGCGCTGCGTATGCGTATCGTGCCGACCAACGTGCACGACTCGGTCTTGATGCTGGTCAATGGGGCCTGCGAACTGATGCTCGCGTACGAACACCCCGAGCTGCCGCTCCATCTCGATCCGGCCCGCTATCCGCATCTCACGGTCGGCCACGACGTCCTGCTGCCGGTCAGCGTACCGAACCGCCGCGGCGCACCGCTTTATCGCCTGCCCGGCACCGCTGCGCAGCCGCTGCCGATGCTCGGCTACAGCGGCAGCACCTTCCTCGGGCGCTGTCTCTCGCTGTTGCTCGAACGCGCCGGGACGAAGCCTGTACTGAACCGGCAGTTCGAATCCGACATGGCCGACGTGCTCAAGCAGCTTGCCCTGAACGGGGAGGGCGTGGCGTGGCTGCCGCAAAGCCTCGTTGCCGCCGAACTGGCCGACCGCAAGCTCGTGCCCGCAGGCGGCGCATCGTGGCAGCTGGCGCTCGAGCTGCGGCTCTACCGCGACCGGAACAACGACATGCCGCGCCTGAAGGCGCTCTGGACCTATCTCGAATCGCACGGCTGAGTGCCTTCTCGCTTCTGTCTTTTCATACGATTTCGCATCGAGCGCGAGGGCGTTGCGCCTGCCCACGGCCTTTTGCGAAACGACCCTATGCGCCGCAAGCATAAGCACATGTGAAATCCGCATTGCGGTAATTTTGGCGCCCTCTAGTATCCGGTCATACACCCTCCAGTCGGCATGCGGCCGGGCGAGGAGCGTGCGTGCCGCCCTCGTCGAACGGGGCATCGAAGGACCAAGCCCCTCGCCGGGCGCTTTGCCAAAGGATGGATATGAAAAGTCGCCTCACCCGATACATCGCCGCGAGCATGGTGCTCGGCATCGTCGTCGGCTATGTATGTCACGTCGGCAGCGCCGACGCCGCGGCCGCGAAAAATCTCGCCGGCTATTTCTCGATCCTCACAGACGTGTTCCTGCGACTCATCAAGATGGTGATCGCGCCGCTCGTGTTCGCTACGCTCGTCACGGGGTTGGCCGGCATGGACAGCGGACGCGACGTGGGGCGCATCGGTGCGCGTACGACGCTGTGGTTCGTCTGCGCCTCGTTCGTGTCGCTTGCACTCGGCCTGGCACTGGCCAACCTCACGCAACCCGGTGCCGGTCTCAACATGGTCGCAACGGGCGAGATCAGTACCGGCCTGAACACGGGCGGGCTCAATGTCAAAGACGTCATCACACATGCGTTTCCGACGAGCCTGCTCGACGCGATGGCCCGCAACGACATCCTGGAGATTCTCGTCTTCGCGATCTTTTTCGGCTTGGGTCTCGGCGCATTGAAAGCCGACCGCCGTGTGGCGCTCGTGCTCGAGGGGCTTGAAGGGATCGCCGCAGTGATGTTGAAGCTGACCGACTATGTGATGCGTTTTGCACCGATCGGGGTGTTCGGCGCGATCGCCTCGGCCGTCACGCTGCGCGGGCTCGACGTATTGCTGACCTACGGTAAGCTGATCGGGTCGTTCTATTTCGGTTTGGCCGTACTGTGGGCGCTGTTGATCGGTGTCGGTTACCTCTTTCTGGGCCGGCGCGTGGGCACGCTGCTCGCCACCGTGCGCGAGCCCGCCATGCTGGCCTTCTCGACAGCCAGCAGCGAAGCCGCCTATCCGCGGCTTGCCGAACAGCTCGAACGCTTCGGAATCCCGAAGAAAGTCGTCGGCTTTACGTTGCCGCTCGGTTATGCGTTCAACCTGGACGGCTCGATGATGTACCAGTCCTTCGCTGCGATCTTCATCGCCCAGGCCTTCGGTGTGCCGATGTCGCTGCCGCAGCAACTCGTCATGCTGCTGATTCTGATGCTGAGCAGCAAGGGCATGGCCAGCGTTCCGCGCGGCTCGGTCGTCGTCGTTGCCGCGGTTGCGCCGATGTTTCACCTGCCTGCGGCGGGCGTCGTGATGGTCCTCGCGATCGATCAGATCCTCGACATGGGTCGCACGATGACGAACGTGATCGGCAACAGTATCGCAACCGCGGTCGTCGCGAATTGGGAAGCGCGACGGGGCACGGCGGGCGGCACCGACGAAGCGCCCGCCACGGCAAAACCGCTCGGAGGCGGGCTGCAATGAAGGTGTCCACGCCTTATGCGCGTCGCGCGATCGGCGTTATCGGCGGGCTGGGCCCCCTTGCCGCGGCGGACGTGTTTTTCAAACTCGTGAAGTCGACGCCCGCGGCAAGCGATGCCGAGCACCTCGACGTCGTATTCGAGCAGCGACCGCACTTCGACAGCACGGTGTCGCGCACGGCAACGACGGCACGCAAGCTCTATGTGTTCGACATGCTCCGTGCGTTCGAGGCGCGCGGCCTGACGACGGCAGTGTTGCCCTGCTTTTTGAGCCACACGTTCATCGACGAGCTGCGGGCAAACACCACGCTGCAAATCGTCGACATCGTCGAGTCGATGCGAGTGTGCGTGGCGCGGCGGTTTGGGCACGCTACGCGCATCGGTGTCCTGACGTCGGACGTATTGCGTGAGGCGGCGCTGTTCGAGCGGTACTTCGCGCCGCACGGGTTGACGGTATTGCACCCGCGGCTCGATGAGACGGGTGTGGATCGTGTGACGCGGGCCGTCTATGGTGAGCAAGGCATCAAGGCGGGTTGCTTGTCCGGCGAGCCCGTCACGCTGTTGCGCGCGGCCTGCGAAGATCTCATCGCGCAGGGCGCCGAGGTCATCGTGCCAGGGCTCACGGAAATCTCGCTCGTGGCCGGTGCGCTCGACGTGTCCGGCGCGAGCGTGATCGACTCGAACCTCGAATACGCACGGCACGTGCTCGCCTGCGCGTCCGCGCGCCGGGCGCCGCCGTTCAAGGTCGGCATCGTGGGAGGCGTGGGTCCGGCCGCGACGGTCGATTTCATGCAGAAAATGATCGCGCGCACGCAGGCGCACCGCGATCAGGACCACATCAGGCTGCTCGTCGAGCACAACCCGCAGATCCCGGACCGTACCGATCATCTGCTCGGCGACGGGCAGGACCCGACGGTTTCGCTCTATGCGACCTGCAAGCAGCTCGAAGCCGGCGGGGCCGACATCATCGCCATTCCCTGCAACACGGCTCACGCGTTCGTCGAACGTATCGAACATCGCCTGCGGGTACCGATCGTGCATATGCCGGAGGTGACGGCAGCCCATTTGCGCGCGCGCTTTCCGGACTTGCGTGAGGTCGGCGTGCTGGCGACGACGGGTACATTGGAAAGCGGGGTCTATGCCGCCGCATTGAACAAGCACGGGCTACGGCAGGTGGCGCCGACCGCAGCGCTGCAAGCGCGGGTCATGGCGGCCATCTACGGTCCGCATGGCGTCAAGGCAGGCCACACCGAGGGCGTGTGCGTCGATGACCTGAACGCGGCACTCGACGACTTGCTTTCGCGAGGTGTACGGGTCGTTCTGCTCGGTTGCACCGAGTTGCCGCTCGTATTGCGCGGCGAACGCGTGATGCGCGACGGGAGAGAGGCAACCCTCGTCGATCCGACCGACATTCTGGCTCGCACTTGCGTGGCACGCGCAGAAGGGGCTCGCCATACGGAAGTATGGTAAGGATATCCCTATAAAAGAATCAGCCGATTCGGTTTCCTCAACAATGAATGGTCAGCGTAAAGTTTCGAATAATGGAAATGATTTGGCGCGGTGCTGGAACAAAGCATGTGAGCGGCGCCGGTCGCGACGCTGGCCGATGCTGCGGCGAGCCGTAAAGGAACCGACATGATGGATACGTGTCACCCGAGCGTGGACGATGGGGTGCGTGGCGCAGACGTCGAGCCGACGACCGCGCTCCGGCATGCCATGGCAGACCTTGCATTCGAGCAAGGAACGGCCATGGTCCTGTACGGCGCACGCATCGTGGTGGCGGGCGAATTGATTGCCTCGGTTTTGCGGCATCTTCCGCCGGCTACGCGCAGTGAAATTACCGGTACGTTCCGTGAACGTATTGACCGGCTTCTGGCGCTCGGCGACGAAACCGGCGTGCCGGCCGAATATACGAGCGAAATGCTCGGCGAGGTCAATCGTTACCTGTTCGAACTGAAAGGATGACGTTCTGAAGAATTGATGAATTGCATCGCCCGGCGAATGCGTGCGCAACAGTGCGTGTCGGCGGGTGAGCGGGTGCCGGCGGGCACGACCGCGCTACAGGTGTTGCACCGAGATCCAGCTCATCTCCCTCCGCGCCAGCATGCCGGATCTCATTCAAGCCGTCTCCCCGACGGCTTTTTTTTTATAGGGCGTGCCGTTGTGCCGCAGGGTGTTCGGAACCGATACCACCGTGTTCCCCCCTGTATGCAGCGGGGCGGTTTGATGCGATCCTCGATGCGGCCACTTCGTTGCCTGCGAGCGGTCGTCGCGTTCGTACCCGCCGACCCGTTCCAGAGGTTCGCCGATCCATCCGTTTTAGTGGGTAGTACCGTTGTCGGTTCACATGCAGTCCGAAGCAATCTCCGAGCACTTCGCAGCGCGCAGTCAGCATTCGAAACGTCGTCCAGCATTGGCAGGCCGCTCGATCGCACGCGTGCCGTTCCTGCTCCTCTGTTCGCTTTGCATCGTTCTCGGATGCTTCGCGCCGTGCGCGTTCGCCGAGCACTTCGATATCGTCTACCCACGGCCGTCGAACCTCGCCGATCTGCGCGCCGACTACGCGAAAGCGGTGCTGGCGCTTGCGATGTCGGAGGCGCATGCCGATTACACGATCCGCATGACGCACGACGTCATGGAGCGGCAGCGCGCGCTGCGCGAACTCGCCGCCGGCGAAACGATCAACCTGCATTGGACCAGCATGGGCGAGCAGGACGAGGCGAATCTGCGGCCGATCTACATCCCGATCCACCGCGGTCTGATCGGCTATCGCGTGTTGATCATCCGCAAGGATCGCCAGCGCGAATTCGACGCGATCCACACGCTCGATCAGCTCAAGGCGCTGACCGGCGGGCAGGGCTTCGGGTGGGTCGACGTCGGCATACTGCGACATGCAGGGCTGCACATCGAAACGTCGACATACGACACGCTCTTTCAGATGACCGAGGCGGGCCGCATCGACTATTACCCGCGCGGCGTCGCCGAAGCCTATGCCGAACTGCAGCAACGCGCCGCGCTCGACCCGGACCTGACCGTCGAGCGGCATCTGCTGCTCGCGTACCGGTCGGACTTCCTCTTCTATACGAACAAGCGCAACGAGCGACTGGCGCAGACGATCGAGCGCGGATTGCAGGCTGCCTACGCGGATGGGTCGTTCATGCGGCTGTTCAACACGCATCCGTTCATTCAGCAGGCGCTACTGCGCTCGGAGCTGACGAAGCGCACGGTGATCCCGATCGAAAACCCTTACTTGTCCGAAGCCGATCGTGCAATACCGGCGGCGTACTGGCTCTCGTGCTGCGGTGAGCAGGGGTCAGGATTTCCTTACTGAATAATCAGCCGTTTCGCTTGTCGTTTTGCGCGTTTTTCTGATTCGTGCGCTATATATCGGGCCGTTGCCGCGTGCACAATACGGCTTGGAAGAAATTGTGCATTCGCAAACCGGATATGGACGCCCGCGGCTTCAGCAGATGGTGCAGCCCGATTGAGCAGATAAGGCGCAGCGTCGTCCTGCGGTTGTTTGCGGTGATTTTCGCTTTCAGCTGCGGGGTGACGCTCGTGTTGACGGCCGTCCAGCTCTACCGCGAATACCGTCAAGGGGTGACGCTCGCGCATCAGCGGCTTGTCGAGGTGGATCGCAGTTATCGCGATAGTCTCGCCGAAGCGCTCTGGCGCCTCGACCGCGCGCAGCTCGACCTGGAGCTGCGCGGTGTCTTGGGCCTGGGCGGCGTCAGCGCCGTCGAGGTCCGCGAGGCAGGTGCGCAACCGATGGTCGTTGCGGCCGGTACGCCCGCCGGGGCGGGTCGCGTGCTGTCGCGCGATTTCCCGCTTATGCGACGGGTTCAGGGTGTCGATCGCATGATCGGGATGCT
>CBJMQH010000114.1:0-12188 GCA_966431825.1 uncultured Trinickia sp. | reverse complement strand
GGCGTCGACCGTGCCGGCGACGCGCTCAAGCACGGTAACGCCTACGGCTCGTCGCCGCACGGCGGCGTCCTCGTCGTGGCCGGCGACGATCACGGCTGCGTCTCGTCCTCGATGCCGCACCAGAGCGACTTTGCGATGCTCGCCTGGCACATGCCGGTCGTGAATCCGTCGAACATCGCCGACATGCTCGAATTCGGCGCCTACGGCTATGCGCTCTCGCGTTTTTCGGGTGCGTGGGTCGGCTTCAAAGCGATCTCGGAGACCGTCGAATCGGGCTCTACCGTCGATCTCGACGCGCTGACGATGGAATGGCTGGCACCGGCGCCATTCGCTCCGCCGGCTGGCGGCCTGCACAACCGCTGGCCCGACCTGCCCAGCCTCACGATCGAAGCGCGGCTCGCCGTGAAGCTCGATGCCGTGCGTCACTTCGCTCGCACGAACAGCATCGACAAGTGGGTCGCGCCGAGCCCGCACGCGAACGTGGGCATCGTCACCTGCGGCAAAGCGCATCTGGATCTCATGGAAGCGCTGCGCCGGCTCGACCTGTCGGTGGCCGACCTCGAGGCGGCCGGCGTGCGCATTTATAAAGTGGGCCTGTCTTTCCCGCTCGAGATGACGCGGCTCGACACGTTCGTCGAAGGCCTCTCCGAAGTGCTCGTGATCGAGGAGAAGGGTCCGGTCATCGAGCAGCAGATCAAGGACCATCTGTTCAACCGCGCGGCGGTCGCGCGGCCGATCGTCATCGGCAAGCACGACGCCGCCGGCGCCCCGCTGCTTTCCGCACTCGGCGAACTGCGCCCGTCGCGCGTGCTGCCCGTCTTCGCCGACTGGCTCGCGCGTCACAAGCCGGCACTCGACCGCCGCGAACGCGTCGTCGATCTCGTCGCACCGCAAATCCTCTCGAACGCAGCCGATGCCGTGCGTCGCACGCCCTACTTCTGCTCGGGCTGCCCGCACAACACGTCGACGAAGGTGCCCGAAGGATCGATCGCCCATGCGGGGATCGGCTGCCATTTCATGGCGTCGTGGATGGAGCGCGACACGACGGGGCTCATTCAGATGGGCGGCGAAGGCGTCGACTGGGCCGCGCATTCGCTGTTCACGAAGACGCGCCATGTGTTCCAGAACCTCGGCGACGGCACCTACTTCCACTCGGGCATCCTCGCGATTCGCCAGGCCGTTGCCGCGAAAACGAACATCACCTACAAGATCCTCTACAACGACGCCGTCGCGATGACGGGCGGGCAGCCTGTCGACGGCAGCATCTCGGTCCCGCAGATCGCGCGGCAAGTCGAGGCGGAAGGCGTGTCGCGCTTCGTCGTTGTCTCCGACGAGCCGGAGAAATACGACGGCCATCACGGCCTGTTCCCGAAGGGCACCACGTTCCATCACCGGCGCGAGCTCGATGCGGTTCAACGCGAACTGCGCGAAACCGACGGGGTGACGGTGCTCATCTACGATCAAACCTGCGCAGCCGAGAAGCGCCGCCGGCGCAAGAAGGGCGAATTCCCCGATCCCGACAAGCGGCTCTTCATCAACGAGGAGGTCTGCGAAGGCTGTGGCGATTGCGGCGTACAGTCCAACTGCCTGTCGGTCGAGCCCGTGGAAACGGCACTCGGTCGCAAGCGCCGGATCGACCAATCGTCGTGCAACAAGGACTTCTCGTGCGTGAACGGCTTCTGCCCGAGTTTCGTCACGGTCGAAGGCGGCAAGCTCAAGAAAGCAGCCGGCGCAGCTTTCGACGAAGCGGCACTTGCCGCACGCGTCGATGCGTTGCCGATGCCGGCCGCTAAACTCGACGCCGCGCCGTACGACATTCTCGTCACCGGCGTGGGCGGCACGGGCGTCGTGACCGTCGGCGCGCTGATCAGCATGGCGGCCCACCTCGAAGGCAAGAGCGCATCGGTGCTCGACTTCATGGGCTTCGCGCAAAAGGGCGGCTCCGTGCTCTCTTTCGTTCGCTTTGCCGCGCGCGACGAATGGCTGAACCAAGTCCGTATCGACACGCAACAGGCCGACGTGCTGCTGGCCTGCGATATGGTCGTCGGCGCGAGTGCCGACGCGTTACAAACGGTGCGCCGCGGCCGCACGCGGATCGTCGTCAACACGCATGCGATTCCGAACGCCTCGTTCGTGCAAAACCCCGATGCGAATCTGCACGCCGACGCGCTCATCGACAAAATGCGTCATGCGGCCGGCGCCGAGGCCATGTCGTCGTGCGATGCGCAGGCGCTTGCGGCCAAGTATCTCGGCGATACCATCGGCGCGAACATTCTGATGCTCGGCTTCGCATGGCAGCTCGGCCTCGTTCCCGTTTCGCTCGCGGCGCTCATGCGGGCGATCGAACTCAACAACGTTGCCGTGCCGATGAACAAGCTCGCGTTCTCGATCGGGCGCCTCGCCGCCTCTGACGCGGCCGGTTTGGCGGCCCTCTGGCAAGCGCGTCATATGACGCAGGGCGCACTTTCGCATGCAGCTGCTGCGGACGGTCAGCCCGGTAACGCCGTCGGCCTGGACGCACTGGTCGCCGATCGCGAAGCGCGGCTTCAGGCGTACGGCGGCGCACGCTATGTCACGCGTTATCGCGCGCTGGTTGCCGCCGCACGTGACGCCGCCGCGCGCGTACCGGGGGCCGAAGGCGAACGGATCGTGCGCGGCGTTGCGACGACGTTCTACCGCCTTCTCGCCGTCAAGGACGAATACGAGGTTGCACGACTGCATTCGGATCCGGCGTTCCGCGCCGCGCTCGAAGCGCAATTCGAAGGCCGCGCGGGCCGCGACTTTACGGTGAAGTTCAATCTTGCACCGCCTGCGATTGCCAAGGCGAAGGCCGGCGGCGTACCGCAAAAGTCGACGTTCGGTCAGTGGATGTGGCCCGTGCTTGGCGTGCTCGCGAAGTGGCGCGCGCTGCGCGGCACCGGGCTCGATCCGTTCGGCCGCACGCTCGAGCGGCGGATGGAGCGTGCGCTTGCCGACGACTACGAAACCACGATGAAGCGCGCGTTCGGCGTGCTGACCGCCGAGACGGCCGAGACGGTCGCAAAGCTCGCCGAGGCGCATGCGCGCGTGCGCGGCTACGGTCACGTAAAGCTCGCCAATCTCGCGGGCGTGAAGCGCAGCGAACGCGAGCTGGCAGCACGACTGGCTGTCGAACCCGCCACCAGTGCAGCGGTACAACGCTCGCTCGACGAGGTCAAAGGCGCCGGTACGCTGCGCGGCATTCCGGTCGTGGTCGCGAAGTAAGCCGCAAACCGGGGGCGCTTGCCCCCGTTCCTTCAGTGCGCCGTGGCGTGCGCCGCTCGCCGAAACACGGTGGTTACGATTCGAGCGGGCGGCCTACTTGATCGGCATCCACTGCCCGTTCGCGTCCATCTGCTTGTAGGGCTTGAATGCGTTGTCGCGCACGACGATCGTGATGTAAGTCGCCGCCATGCGATCGCCCTTCTTGTCGAATGCGATCTCGCCCGTTACGCCCTTGTAATGCGCCTTGTGAAGCGCCGCCGAAATATCGGCGGGCTTCGCCGACTTCGCCTCCCCGATCGCATACGCCGTCAATCCGATCGCGTCGTACTCATAGACCGAATAAGGCCCGGGCGCGCGCTTGTAGGCGTTGCGGTACTCGGTCACGAAGCCGCGTGCATCGGGCAGGAACTGCGGCAGCGGTGCCGTCGTGAGGATCATGCCGTTGGCCGCATCGCCCCCGGCTTCGATCAACGTCGGATCCGTCGTCCCGTCCCCGCCCATGAATGTCACCTTGCTTTTCGCAAGACCGAGCTGACGCCCCTGCTTCACGAGCATCGCCGCTTCCGGAAAATACCCGGTGTAGTAGACGACATCCGGCGCCGCCGACCCGCCGCCCGATGAAGGCAACTTCGCCAGCCGGCTCAGCACAACGGAATAGTCCGTCTGCCCGGGTGTAATCGCTTCGTCAGCGACCACGTCGACGCCTCCCGCTTTCAGTGCCGCCACCGCGTTGTCGGCGAGGCCCTTCGAATAAGTCGTGTTGTCGTTCAGGACTGCAACGCGTTTCGCATGCAGGACATCCTTGATGAAGCGCGCAGCGAAGGGGCCTTGCATATCGTCACGGCCGATGGCGCGGAACGCATCGTCCCATCCTTGTTCAGTCAGTTGAGGATTCGTCGATGCATCCATGACGTAGGGCAGATTTGCGCCATGGAAGATGCGCAGTTCGGGCAGGGCCGCGCTGGAACAGTAGCCGCCCACGACGGCAGCGACGCCCGCGTCCACGAGCTTTTGTGCGGCGGTGGCCGCCGTGTCGGCGTCGCAGGCATCGTCGACGGGCAACAGTTCGAGGTGCTTACCGAGTACGCCGCCTTGCGCGTTGATCTTCGCAACGGCGAGTTTGGCCCCGTTGAGTATGTCGGTGCCTGCATTCGAATAGCTGCCCGAGAGCGGTACGGGCACGCCGATCTTGATGGTGTCTTCGCTGCGTGCCGCGCCCGACATCGCTGCCGTCGCGACGGCGAGCGCCGCCGCGAGTACACGCAGCGGCCGGCCCGAACCTGCTTGGCAGGCTCGCACGCCAACGTTCCGAACGATCATCGCTTTCGCTCCATTGTGAAATTGTTCTTGGGTCAAGAGCGCAATCGGACGCGGAACTGAAAGCAAGCCGTCGGGCAACGGATGAGGCACGGCCCGAGCGTGAACGAGCGCCGACAGCGCTTCATTCCATCATAGGAGCCGTTACGGGCGAATCAAAGCGCCGCGGTTCGCGCGCAGTGAGCGAGCCTTGGATTTCCCACGCTGGGCGCGTGGGAAGCCCATCGTTACTCGTCGCTCCAATCGATGTCGCCGCACAGTACGCAGAGTCGCTCGCCGATACGGATGGCGAGCGAGAGCGTCACGCAGGGCAACGCCTCGGTAATCGACAGGTAGGGTTTCGTCACCTGCACACGCTCGGGGGCCTCGATCGCGGCCCGGAAGTATGGGCGCCGCATCCAGTTTGCGCCTTGCGCATCGGCAACGGGCAAGAAACGGGCCTCGTGTCCGGCGCGGTCGGCACGCAACACGATGTTGCGGCCCGCTTGCCGGCCCGAATCGTCGAGCAGGAAGCAGCGCGCCGCATGATCGAGCGCGAGGAAGTTCCAGCAGACCTCTTCGAGTGCTTCACCGGCAACGAGACGTTCGCCGGCGCGCAGGAACGCGCGCTTGTATGGCGCCAGCCGCGCTGCGGTACGGCGCTCGCGCTCGTCGATCCGACTGCTGAACCAGGCTGCGAGCTCCGCGATACGTTCGGCCGCATAGACGGCGTCACCGAGCCCGGGGCTCGGCCGCGCGAAATGAAAGCCCTGCACGAAGTCGGCGTCGCAGGCGAACGCGAGCTGCGCTTCGTGTTCGGTTTCCACGCCCTCGATCAGCACCAGTTTGCCGGCCTCGTGCAGCATGGAGACGAGGCCCGGCAAGATCTCGGCGGCCGGCGTGCGATGGGCGAGCTCCGAGAGCACCATCCGGTCGATCTTCACGATATCGGGGTCGACCTGCCAGATCCGTTCTAGATTCGAGTCGTGCGCGCCGAAATCGTCGAGGGCGATCAGAAAGCCATGTCTGCGCAGGCGCCGCACATCCTCGGCTGCGCGCTCGAAGTCCTCGGCGCCGCGCACCTGCAACTCGAGCACGACGCGCCGCGGCGCAAGGCCGAGCCGTGCGAGGTTCGCGAGAAATGCAGCCTCGTGATACGAGTCGGTCAGCGAGCCCGGCAGCACATTCAGGAACAGCCACTCGCGCTCGACACCGAGCGCCCTGAAGTTCTCGAGATGCAACAGATGGGTCAGACGATCGACGTAGTGCAACTCCCCTTCGCGGGTCGCCATGCCGAAGACGTCGAGCGGCGGCACCACCTGATCGAATACATCGTGTGCGCGCAGCAAGCCCTCATAGCCGACGGGCCGCCCGTGCGAGAGACTGAAGATCGGCTGGAAGACGGTACCGAGGGACAGGTCGTGGTGACGCAGCGCATAGCGGTTCGCGCCCGACACGATGTCGGATTCGAGCCCGGGCAGCGGGCTCGGACCGGGGTCCTGCAGCGAGGTCACCATGCTGACCTCGCGTCAATACGAAAGTAGGTCGGACGATAGGTCCGCATCGACGGCTCCTGAGTGTTCGTACGAAACGGCTCAGGCGTCGTTAAAGCAAGGTCCGTGCGAGTGCTTGGCGCGACGCGGCGCAGCGCGGTCTTTCTTTGGGAAAACGCCGCAGCGTGCACTCAAGCGGTGCACGCACCGATCGGGAACGTGCGCACGCGGTCCGTCAAAGCACCGGGCCGGGTCGTGCTTCGCGGCGCAGCAAGGCGTAGAGGATGATTGCGCCGAAGGTGGCAGTCCCGATGCCGCCGAGCGTGAAGCCGCCAAGCTTCAGCGAAAAGTCGCCCGCGCCGACGACGAGCGTGACCGCGGCGACGATCAGATTGCGGTTGTCGGCGAAGTCGACCTTGTTGACGACCCAGATCCGAGCCCCCGTCACGGCGATGAGCCCGAAGACGACGATGGAGACGCCGCCGAGCACGGGGCCCGGAATCGTTTCGATGACGGCGCCGAACTTGGGCGAGAAGCCGAGCACGATGGCGATCAATGCGGCTACGACGAAGACGAGCGTCGAGTAGATCTTGGTGACCGCCATGACGCCGATGTTTTCCGCGTAGGTCGTGACGCCGGTGCCGCCGGCGAACCCCGAGACGACGGTTGCGACAGCATCGCCGATGAAGGCGCGGCCCACATACCGGTCGAGGTTTTGCCCCGTCATCGCGCTGACGGCCTTGATGTGGCCGAGGTTTTCGGCCACGAGGATGACGGCGACCGGTGCGATGAGCGCCATCGCATGCGCGTTGAATACGGGCGACGTGAAATGCGGCAGTCCGAACCATGCGGCATTGGCGACCACCGAGAAATCGATCGGCTTGCCGAGCCCCATGCCGTTCGTGACGATTGCGTAGATCGCGTAGGCCATGATGAGGCCGACGAGGATCAACAGACGCTGCACCATGCCGCGCGCAAAGACGGCGACGACACCTACGCACAAGACGGTCACGAGCGCCATCCACGCGTCGAAATTCGAGCCGCTTACGCCCTTGACCGCGATCGGCGCGAGGTTCAGGCCGATAACGGCGACGACGGCACCGGTCACGACCGGGGGCATCAGGGCTTCGATCCATTTCGTGCCGATCGCGGCGACAACGAATCCGATCACGGCATAGGCGACACCGCAGGCAATGATGCCGCCGAGCGCGAGCGGGATGTTCGCGTTGGGGCCGTGGCCCGCGTAGGCCGTCACGGCGATGACGAGGCCGATGAACGAGAAGCTCGAACCGAGGTAGCTCGGTACGCGGCCGCCGACGAGCACGAAGAACAGCAGCGTGCCGATGCCCGACATCAGGATGCAGAGGTTCGGATCGAAGCCCATCAAGAGCGGCGCGAGCACCGTGGAGCCGAACATGGCGACGACGTGCTGGACGCCCATCGCGATCGTCTGCGGCCAGGGCAAGCGCTCGTCGGGGGCGACGACGCTACCTTCGACGGCACGCGGCGCGGCGCGCCAGCGCGGGAAATAGGAATCGGCCATGCGTGGGCTCCTTTGTCGGCGTGGGGTGCGCCGCCTGATGCTTGCGACGCGTGTCTTGTTAGAGTACGCGCGAGTTTAAGGAGCGCAATAAGCGCTGACAAGCGGGGGCATACCGAATTTCGCCCGTCGGGTCGGGGCTAACGATGCGCGTGTTCCGCGCTTTGCTCGCTCGCCATCGACTTCATCATCTCGGGGCCGCCTGAGCGCAAGAAGACGGTAGCGCACGCAAGCGCAAGCAAGCCGAAGGCAAGGTTGAGGAGCGTCGTGTAGTTCCACGAAATATCTCTCTCCGGTACGACAAGTTGCCCGATCGAACGCGAGATCTGCAGTATCAGGCGGGCCAGGGGAAAATAGCGGTTATGACGCCCCTGCAGATATCGGCTTAACGGAGATTTCGATGAGACAAGCGCTACATCATTTGGCGGTGCGAACCCAGGGCCGGGGATTGACCGAGATTACGTCGCAGATCCGTGCGTTCGTGGGCGCGCAGCAAAAGGACGAGCAGATCGAGGTCGGTTTGCTGACTGTGTTCTGCCGCCATACCTCGGCTTCGCTGCTGATTCAGGAGAACGCGGATCCATCGGTGAAGCGCGATCTGGAACACTACTTCGAGGCGATCGCGCCCGAGGACACGCAGCGCTACGAGCACGACACGGAAGGGCCCGACGACATGCCGGCGCATCTGCGCACGGCTCTCACGCAAGTGCAGCTATCCGTGCCGATCGAAGACGGCGCGCTCGTGCTCGGCACGTGGCAGGGCATCTACCTGTTCGAGCATCGGCGTGCGCCGCATACTCGGGATGTCGTGCTGCATTTGATCGGCCAATGACCGTGGTGCTCGGCGGTTGGCGCTGAGCGCACGACCGCCTGCCGGATCTACTTCGTTTCGGCCGGTTCAAGCCGCATCGTATGAACCGCGGGCCCGGGCTCGAACGGCATCGCACGGCCGTGCACCCAGTCCTCGTGTCCGGCGAGGAAATACGGCGACAACGGATGCCCAGACTGGCCGCCCGGCATCTCGAAGAAGCCGTCCCGCTCGTGCCCCGGCGATACGACCATCCGTTCCGAAGCCCCGAACCCCGGTGTCTGCACACGGGGCATGTTGACGTCGCCGGGCAGCGGATCGCCCGGTGCCGAAAGCGCTGCGCGTACGCCCGGCAGCCACGCGGGCACGAGCCGCGCGAATGGATGCGCAATAGCCGCGCGATTGAAATCACCCCACCGCGCCGTATCGACGGAAACATCGTTCGGCAATCTCGCAATCGCCAGGTCGATCCGGTCGAGCACGAACGCACGCCAATCCGGATAACCCGCCGGCACCCAGGCGCGTTGCGCCGCCAGCTCTTCCATCACGACCTCGTAACGCGAGTTCGCCAAACGGTAGACGAAGGACGGCATACCCGGCGGCATCGCTTTCGTCAGCGTCTCGTCGAGCTTGCCGAACCACGCGTCGTAGAGCGAAAAGAAGAACGCGCGCACGAGCCGGTAGCCGACCGCATCGGCACTTGCCCGACCATCCCATGTTTCGAGCTCATGGCGAAACGCCACGCGTTCGGGATGCTCCGCGAGCGCGTGGGCGTCGAGCGCATCGAGCGCTATGGCGCGCCATTGCGCGATCCATTTTGCCCGATCGTCGGTTTGCACCGCGAGCATCGTGCGCTCGTTCGCATGAGGCAGTGCGAGCAGGTCGTCGCGGATCTGCGTAGCGCGCGCGCCGAGGTCGCTCCCGGAGTCGCCAAGCAGTGCCTGCTGCGCGGGCGGCAGCGTACGATTGTTTGCTGTCCATAACACGCCAAGCGGCGGATCGCGCCTGGACGGATAGGCCTGCGGCGCCAGATAGTCATGCCAGCTTCGATAGGACGACGAATCGTCGGGCATGTTGTCGAAGGCCACCGCTGCATCTTCGTGTATGGAGAGGTCGCGCTTCGGCAGCGGTCCTGCGAGCGTCCAGCCGATATGGCCTTGTGCATCGGCGACCATGAAGTTTTGCGTAGGCAACCCGCTCGTCTGTGCAATGTGCATGGCATCGGCCACGCTGCTGCTCTGCTCCAGGCGCATGAGGTTCATGTTGACGGCCCGCGGGTCGTGCGCAACCCAGTGCATCGCATAGGCCTCCTTGCCCACAACGAATTGTGGTCCCCATTGCGTTTCGACGATCGGAAGATCGACGCTGGCCGCGCCTTTGACGCGGATCGTTTCATGCCGCACGCTCGCCCGCGCCCACCCGCCGCCGGGCACGCGGTAGCGCAAGAGGTCGGCGGGATCGCGCTGCAATGCGACGAGATCGGTGAAACGTCCATAGCTGTTCGTGAAGCCCCATGCCACCTTGCCGTTGCTGCCGGCGATCACGGCGGGCACGCCGGGCAGACTGATGCCGGTGATGCGGTGTTCCGCACCGTCCGGTGTATGCCATTGCAGCGATACGCGGTACCAGATGTTCGGCAGCGAGAGGCCAAGATGCATGTCGCTCGCCAGCAGCGCGCCGCCGCCGGCTGTGCGTTTGCCGCCGACGACCCATCCGTTGCTGCCGACCATCGAACCGTCGGCAGGCCCGCCGCCGAGGAAAGCGAGCAGCGGCGTGCCTGGTGTGATGGTGTCCGATTCCGCATTGGGCGTCTGTTTGTTCGCTGCATAACGCGTGGCGAGCCACGGGGGCGAGGCGACGGGAATCGACACGGGCGTGGCGACTGGCGATGACGCTGCGTCGAGCGGTGCATCCCAATGTGTTTGCGACGGCAGGAGGAAAGGGAGTAGCTTGGCGCTCACGTTCTCGCGCAGCGCCGCGCGCGCGAGGATGTGGCGCGCCTCGTGTTCCTGCAGGTCGAAATACATCGCGTACACCGCGAGCACCGTGTCCTCGGGGCGCCACGCGACGGGACGGGATCGCAGCACCCAATATTCGAACGGCCGCGAGTGCAGCGAGGCGAGGCCGTCGTTGACGCCTTCGCTATAGCGCTCGATCAGTGCGCGGTCATCCGGTGGCAACGTAGCGAGTGCCTGACGGGCACGGTCGCGGAATTCATGGGGGCGATGGCGGCGATCGATGTCGAGTGCTGCGGGGCCGATGATTTCGCTCAATTCGCCGGCGGCTACGCGGCGCAGCAGGTCCATTTGGAAGAAGCGGTCCTGCGCGTGAACGAAGCCCGTCGCATAGGCAACGTCGAGGCGCGACGTGCCTTTGATCGACGCTACGCCCATCGCGTCACGCGATATCGTGACCGGTGATTGGAGCCCCCGGGCCGAGCGCGCGCCGTCGAGCGAGGGAAGGCTTGCGTGAAGGAGAAACCAAACGAACGAGGCGATCGCCACGACCAAGAAACCGCCTGCTGCCAAAACAACTAACGCGAATCGGCCGAATCGACGGCGGTGCGATGAAGGGCTGACTGGACGAACTGGGCTGGTGTCGGTCATCGGGAAGCAGGACGTTCGGATACCGTTTGATTTCGATACACGGCATCTTATATCGTTGGGCTCGCGTGTCCCGGACAAACCGGCCCGATGCCGCCCCCCACAGGTTCCGCCGACGCGGTGCAATTCTGCTAGGTTGATCCTCAGCCCAACATAGCCTACAGTGTCGCTACGACTCTTCCTGGCAGCGCCATTCAGTTGGCTGCCGCCTAGGACGAAAAAACCGCCTCAAAGGGCGGTTTTTTCATTTCGGAGCGCTGTCGCCTCACTCCACCGTCACCGACTTGGCCAGATTCCGCGGCTTGTCGACATCGGTCCCGCGCGCACACGCCGTGTGATACGCGAGCAGTTGCAGCGGCACGACGTGCAAAATCGGCGAGAGCATCCCATAGTGCTCAGGCATCCGAATCACATGCAGCCCATCGCCGTTGACGATCTTCGTGTCGGCATCCGCAAACACGAACAGCTGCCCGCCGCGCGCACGCACTTCCTGAATGTTCGACTTCAGCTTCTCGAGCAGCGCGTCGTTCGGCGCGACCGTTACCACCGGCATCGCCTCCGTCACGAGCGCCAACGGGCCATGCTTCAATTCACCCGCCGGATAAGCCTCGGCGTGGATATACGAGATTTCCTTGAGCTTCAGCGCCCCTTCCAGCGCGATCGGATAATGCAGCCCGCGACCGAGGAACAACGCGTTTTCCTTGCGCGAGAACTCCTCCGACCACGCGATGATCTGCGGCTCCAGCGCCAGCACGCTGTTCAGTGCGGCCGGCAAGTGACGCAACTGCTTCACATAACCCGCTTCGGCTTCCTCGCTCACATGCCCGCGCAGCTTGCCGAGCGTAGCGGCCAGCACGAACAACGCGACGAGCTGCGTCGTGAACGCCTTCGTCGACGCCACACCGATCTCGCGCCCCGCATGCGTGAGGAATGCCATCTCCGTTTGCCGAACCATCGCGCTCGTCGCGACGTTACAGATCGACAGCGTGTGCCGGTGGCCCAACGCCTGCGCATGCTTGAGCGCGGCCAGCGTATCGGCCGTCTCGCCCGATTGCGAAATGACGACGACAAGCGCCTTCGGATTCGGCACCGACTCGCGATAGCGATACTCGCTCGCAATCTCGACTTGCGTCGGAATCTTCGCGACCGATTCAAGCCAATACTTCGCGGTCAGCCCCGAGTAATAGCTCGTGCCGCACGCGAGA
>CBJMQH010000113.1:0-12244 GCA_966431825.1 uncultured Trinickia sp. | reverse complement strand
GTGCTCGTGAACTCCTGTCAGGGTCTCCCGCGTGGGCGCCGATGGCAGTAGCGGCAGGCTTATTCGCCGGCGCGCGCCAGCGCGACGCCGTGTTGCGCTTCGCGGGCAGCGACTCGGTCGGCCTGCGTTCGACCTTCGAGGCCGAGGCTCGGGTAGCTCTGCTTGTTCAGCGAGGGCAGGGTACCGTCGCGGCGCGCGGCCGCGATTTCGGCCCGAACCTGCGCACGCGTCTTCGTGCTTGCGCCGATCCACGATTGATCCTGATAGCTGCCGGCAAGACCGATGCCGCCGTCTGCGAAGGCGGCCGTGCTGGCGAGCGTCGAGAGAAGGACTGCTGCGAGAATCGTGCGTTTCATGATGGTTGCTCCTGTCTTTGAGAGGGGCGGCGCCATCGTTGGCGCCGCGACAGGAGCAACTTTAGGCTCGAGCGAACCTAGGATAAACCCGGATACGCCGAAATGATTTGTTCGGCGAACCGAACAATCGGGCGCGCCCTTACGCGACCCATTCGCTGAGCACGGGCGTGTCGAGCGCCGGCGCGCTTTCGAGTTCTTCGAGCGTGCGCTTGCTGCACGCCTTGTCGAGGCTCTGGCGGCCGCTCAGCAACGGGCAGCGGTCGAAGACCTCGGCGATCCAGTCGACGAACACGCGAACCTTCGGCGAGAGGTGCCGGCTGTGCGGGTAGACGGCCGAAATCGGCATCGGCAGCGGCTTGTATGCCGGCAGCACTTCCTTCAAGGCGCCCGAGCGCAGATGCGGCAGCACCATGAAGAGGGCGAGTTGAATCAGCCCAAAGCCCTCCAGTGCACAGGTGAGGTAGGCGTCGGCGTCGTTGACCGAAACGGGGCCGTCCATTTTTACTTCCACTTCCTTGCCGTCGACGAGAAACGACCAGTTGAGGATGCGGCCCGTGCGGCTCGAAAAATAGTTGACCGCCTTGAACTGGCTCAGCTCTTCGAGGGAACGCGGCTCGCCCTCGCGCGCAAGATATTCGGGCGACGCGCAGGTTACGCCTTCGAATAGACCGATCCGGCGCGCGACCAGGGACGAATCCTGCAGTGCACCGACGCGGATCACGCAGTCCACGCCCTCTTGCAACAGATCGACGGGTCGATCGGAGAATCCGAGCTGCAAATCGATATCCGGGTAGCGCGAATGAAATTCGCAAAGCGCTGGAATGACGATCGTACGACCGATCGACCCGGGCATGTCCACGCGCAGCTTGCCGTGCGGCTTTTTGCTCGCATTCTGCAGACTGCTTTCCGTTTCTTCGACGTCCGCGAGGATGCGCACGCAACGCTCGTAGTACGCCGCGCCGTCGGGCGTGAGACTCAGGCGGCGCGTCGTGCGGTGCATGAGCCGCACGCCGAGGTGCGCTTCGAGGTTTTGAATGATCGTCGTCACCGACGCGCGCGGCAGGTCGAGCGTTTCCGCGGCCTTCGTGAAGCTGTTCGTTTCGACGACACGGGTGAACACCTGCATGGCCTGAAGCCGATCCATCGTTGCTCTCCGCAGATTGTGATGCGCCACTTCTCTCCTACTTGCTACTCGCGCCAGCGAATGCAATGCATTGTTCGGAAGCGGTGAATTGTGTTGCCGGATTATAGGCATTTATCAGAAAGCTTGCCGAACCCACAATTCGGTCCATTGTGAAACTGATGCGCCTTGCGCGCTAGATCCATGCGTACTACGCAGACTCGTAGTCTCTCGGCCGGCTCCCCGCTTGGGGAGCGTTCGCTCGAGATCAGCGAGGAACAGATTGTCGGCTATCAGCGCCATATCGGGTTGCGAATTTATCGCCACGCCGATCAGCGCGGATTGCCGGTCCTGCTCTACTTTCATGGCGGGGCATTCGTGCGCGGCTCGCTCGATGATGGCGATATTGCCGCACGTTATTTCGCCGAGCAAATGCCGGCGCTCGTCATTTCCGTAGACTATTCGCTCGCACCCCAACATCCGTTTCCGGCTGCCGTCGAAGATGCGTATCGCGCCGCGCGATGGGCCGAGAATGCCGCACGCTCGTTCGGTGGAAACGGCAAGCGGCTTTTCGCGGCCGGTCATTGCGCGGGCGGACATATCGCCAACAGCCTGGCTTTCGTCGCCCGCGACCGGGGCGAGATCGCGATCGACGCGCAGGCGCTCTTCAGTCCGATGCTCGATCCGAGCATGACCTGCCTTGCCGACGAGCGACGCGTCGCCTCCGATATCAGCGCGAGCGAGTGCGCTGCCAGCTACCGCGCGTATTTGCCGCAGGCGGCTCAGCGCATGCACCCGTACGCCGCGCCGCTCGAATCGTCGCGGCTCGCCGGCCTGCCGCGCACGTTCATCGCGACCGCGGCGAACGATCTGCTCCACGTCGAAGCCGAGACTTACGCGGCACGGCTGATCGGCGCGGGCGTGCCGACGCAGGTCGCGCGCTATCCGAACATGACGCATGCCCACATTGGGAACGAGCAGCAGGCGCTGCAAGACGCCGTGCGCTTTTTTCAGGGGCTGCTCGCGCCGCGGGTTGTCACACGCGGCTGATCTCAAACGTCATACAACAATGCACAACAACACTACCGGAGCCTCGTTATGTTGAAACAGCCGCTTACCCGCACTCGTATCGCCTGCGCCGTGATCGCCGTCGTTGCGGTCGCCGGCATCGGCGCGTTCAGCGCGATCCGCGTGAACGCCAGCGCGCCCGCGCAGGCGCCCATGGCACAGGAGGTCGACGTCGCCTCGGTCGTGCAGCGAACCGTCGTCGATTGGCAAACCTATTCGGGCCGTCTCGAAGCAGTCGACCGCGTCGACGTGCGTCCGCAGGTCTCGGGCACGATCGTCTCGGTGAACTTCAAGGACGGTGCGCTCGTGAAGAAGGGCGATGTTCTGTTCGTCATCGATCCGCGACCCTATGCGGCCGAGGTCGATCGCGCAGAGGCTCAGCTCGCCGCCGCGAAAGCGCGCGACGGTTATGCGCAATCCGATTGGCAGCGTGCACAGCGCCTCATCGCCGACAACGCGATCGCAAAACGCGACTACGACGAGAAGCAGAACGCTGCGCGCGAATCGACTGCAAACGTGAAGGCAGCCGAAGCAGCGGTCGAGACGGCACGCATCAACCTCGGCTATACGCGCATCGTCGCGCCGGTTTCGGGCCGCGTCTCGCGCGCCGAAATCACGGTCGGCAACGTCGTATCTGCAGGCGCAGGCGTCGCGCCGCTCACGACGCTCGTGTCGGTGTCGCCGATCTATGCCGCGTTCGACGTGGATGAGCAGACCTATCTTCAGTACATCAGCCACGCCCGCAATGGCGAGCATGTGCCGGTCGATCTGGGGCTCGCCGACGAATCGGGTTATTCGCGCAAGGGTGCGATCGCCTCGGTCGACAACCGCCTCGACACGTCGTCGGGCACGATCCGCGTCCGTGCACGCTTCGACAATGCGGACGGCACGCTCGTACCTGGCCTCTACGCGCGCATCAAGGTGGGCGGCGGGGAGCCGCATCCGGCGCTGCTCATCGACGAAGCCGCTATCGGCACGGACCAGGACAAGAAATACGTGCTCGTCGTCGACGCGCAGAACCACATCGCTTATCGCGAGGTCCAGCTCGGTGCCGCCCAGGGCAATCAACGCGTCGTGAAGACCGGGTTGCGCGAAGGCGAGCGCATCGTCGTCGCCGGTATCCAGCGCGTGCGGCCGGGTGAAGCGGTGCGCGCACACATGGTGCCGATGCCGGGCGGCAGCGACGCAGACGCACCCGCGGGCGCGAAGGGCGACGCCGACGCGTCGGCCAAGACGAAAGCGCAATCGACGAATTCGTGAGCGGCGGGCTTCACTGAGGCGCTCAACTAACAGAACGCGACATGAACATATCCAAATTCTTCATCGATCGGCCGATCTTCGCAGGGGTGCTTTCGGTCCTGATCCTGCTGGCGGGCGTCATCGCCGTGTTCCAGCTGCCGATCTCCGAATACCCGGAAGTCGTGCCGCCTTCGGTCATCGTCCACGCGCAGTATCCGGGCGCGAACCCGAAGGTCATCGCCGAAACCGTGGCCTCGCCGCTCGAAGAGCAGATCAACGGCGTCGAGAACATGCTCTATATGCAGTCGCAGGCGAATAGCGACGGCAATATGACGCTGACGGTCACGTTCAAGCTCGGTACCGATCCCGACAAGGCGCAGCAGCTCGTTCAGAACCGTGTGTCGCAAGCGATGCCGCGGCTGCCGGACGACGTGCAACGGCTCGGCGTGACGACGATCAAGAGCTCGCCGACGCTGACGATGGTCGTGCACTTGATCTCGCCCGACAACCGTTACGACATGACGTACTTGCGTAACTACGCATTGCTGAACGTCAAGGATCGCCTCGAACGGATCGCGGGCGTCGGCCAAGTCCAGCTCTGGGGCGCGGGCGACTACGCGATGCGCGTCTGGCTCGATCCGAACAAAGTGGCCCAGCGCGGCTTGACGGCAACCGACGTGGTCAACGCGATCCGTGAGCAAAACGTGCAGGTTGCAGCCGGCGTGATCGGCGCATCGCCGTCCTCGCCCGACGTGCCGCTGCAATTGTCCGTCAACACGCGCGGACGCTTGCAGACCGAATCGCAGTTCGGCGCGATCGTCGTCAAAACGGCGCCCGATGGTGCCGTCACGTACCTGCGCGACGTGGCGCGCGTCGAACTCGCCGCGTCCGAGTATGGGCTGCGTTCGCTGCTCGACAACAAGTCGGCAGTCGCGCTCGGTATCAACCAGCAGCCTGGTGCGAATTCGCTCGCCATCTCGGACCAGGTCCGCAAGGACATGGCCGAGCTCAAGAAGGACTTCCCGGCCGGTGTCGACTACAGCATCGTCTATGACCCGACGCAGTTCGTGCGCTCGAGTATCGAGGCCGTCGTCCATACGCTGCTTGAAGCGATCTCACTCGTCGTCATTGTGGTGATCGTGTTCCTGCAGACTTGGCGCGCGTCGATTATTCCGCTCGTTGCAGTGCCGGTCTCGATCGTCGGGACGTTCTCGCTGCTGCTCGCCTTCGGCTTCTCGATCAACGCGTTGTCGCTGTTCGGCATGGTGCTCGCGATCGGGATCGTCGTCGACGATGCCATCGTCGTCGTCGAAAACGTCGAGCGCAACATCGCGGAAGGGCTGAGTGCAAGAGCGGCCACCTACAGGGCGATGCGCGAGGTGAGCGGTCCGATCATCGCCATCGCACTGACGCTCGTCGCCGTGTTCGTGCCGCTCGCGTTCATGAGCGGGCTGACGGGGCAGTTCTACAAGCAGTTCGCGATGACGATCGCCATCTCGACGGTGATTTCGGCGTTCAACTCGCTCACGCTGTCGCCGGCGCTCTGCGCGATTTTGCTGCGCGGTCACGATGCGCCCGAAGATTTGCCCACGCGTGTCATGAACCGGCTGTTCGGCGGTTTTTTCCGCTGGTTCAACCGGGTGTTCAAGCGGGGCTCGACGTCTTACGGCCGCGGTGTGAAGGGCGTGCTGTCGCGCAAATCGCTGATGCTCGGTGTCTACGCCGTGTTGCTCGGCGCCACAGTGCTGATCGCGAACGTCGTGCCGGGCGGCTTTGTGCCCGCGCAGGACAAGGAGTATCTGATCGCGTTCGCACAGTTGCCCAACGGTGCAACGCTCGACCGCACGGAAGCCGTGATCCGCAAGATGGGCGACATCGCGCTGAAGCAACCGGGTGTGGAGCACGCCGTTGCATTCCCGGGCCTGTCCGTCAACGGTTTCACGAACAGCTCGAGCGCCGGGATCGTCTTCGTGACGCTCAAGCCGTTCAAGGAGCGCGGCTCCGGCGCGCTGTCGGCCGGTGCGATCGCCGGGGCGCTGAACCAGCAATACGCGGGTGTCAAGGACGCGTTCGTTGCCGTGTTCCCGCCGCCGCCGGTGCTCGGCCTGGGCACGCTCGGCGGCTTCAAACTGCAACTGGAAGACCGCGGTGCGCTCGGGTATGCACAACTCGACGATGCGACCAACGCGTTCATCAAGCGCGCGCACGAAGCACCCGAACTGGGTCCGCTGTTCACGAGCTACCAGATCAACGTGCCGCAGCTGAATGTTGATCTGGACCGCGTGAAGGCGAAGCAGCTCGGTGTGCCCGTCACGGACGTGTTCAACACGATGCAGATTTATCTGGGCTCGCTCTATGTGAACGACTTCAACCGCTTCGGCCGCGTCTATCAGGTTCGCGTGCAGGCCGATGCACCGTTCCGTGCGCACGCCGACGATATCCTGCAACTGAAGACGCGCAACGCAGCCGGCGAGATGGTGCCGTTGTCGTCGCTCGTCAATGTGAGCCCGACGTACGGCCCGGAAATGGTCGTACGCTACAACGGCTATACGGCCGCCGATATCAATGGCGGCCCGGCACCGGGGTACTCGTCGGGGCAAGCGCAGGCGGCGATCGAGCGCATTGCGAAAGAGACCCTGCCGCGCGGCGTGAAGTTCGAGTGGACCGACCTCACGTACCAGCAGGTGCTGGCCGGCAATTCGGCGATCTGGGTGTTCCCGATCAGCGTGCTGCTCGTGTTCCTCGTGCTGGCTGCGCTGTACGAGAGCTTGACGTTGCCGCTCGCGGTCATTCTGATCGTGCCGATGAGCGTGCTGTCCGCGCTGACCGGCGTCTGGCTGCTGCACGGCGACAACAACATCTTTACGCAGATCGGTCTGATGGTGCTTGTGGGGCTTGCGTCGAAGAACGCGATTCTGATCGTCGAATTTGCGCGCGAACTCGAACACGATGGCCGTACGCCGGTACAGGCCGCTATCGAGGCAAGCAGGCTGCGGCTGCGCCCGATTCTGATGACGTCGATCGCGTTCATCATGGGTGTCGTCCCGCTCGTGCTCTCGACAGGTGCCGGTTCAGAAATGCGCCATGCGATGGGGATCGCCGTGTTCTTCGGGATGCTGGGCGTGACGCTGTTCGGCCTGATGCTGACGCCGGTCTTCTACGTCGTACTCCGTACGATCGCGGGCGGCAAGATCCATGTGGCGGGCAAGGATGCGAAGGGCGGCGCGTCGGACGACTCGTCGATCCACGCCCTGCCCGTGACCGATGCATAAGGCTTGGGAGAATCAATGAAAACAATCGACAACGCTGGCGGCGTAGCGCGTATTGCGATGCGCGCACTGGCCGGCAGCCTTCTGATGGCGCTCGTGGCGGCATGCTCGCTCGAGCCGACTTACAAGCGGCCCGACGTGGACACGTCGGCAACGTTCAAGGAAGCGCCGCAAGAGAGCGCGACGACCATGGGCACGTGGAAGGCGGCGGAGCCTTCCGAGGCCCTGTCGCGCGGCGAATGGTGGACGGTATTCGGCGACGAGACGCTGAACGGTCTCGAGAGCGAGGCTAGCGCGGCGAATCCGGACCTGAAGGCAGCGGCTGCGCGCGTGCGCCAATCTCGTGCGTCGCTCGACGCGGCACGTTCGGCTTGGTTCCCGGATCTGAACGCGGGCTTTGGCCCGACGAGGGAGAGGCTCTCGCCGGCGTCGCAGGGGCTGCCGCAGAACGCAAACGTGCCGCCGATGACGCTCTGGCGCGCGCAAGCGACGGTTTCCTACGAAGCCGATCTGTTCGGCCGCGTCAGCTCGAACGTCGCTGCCGTGCGTGCCGACTCTCAGCAGAGCGAAGCGCTTTACCGGTCGGTGCAGTTGGCGTTGCAGGCCGATGTGGCGGCGACCTATTTCTCGCTGCGCGAACTCGATGCGGAGCAGGCGCTGTACCGGCGGACCGTGGCGCTGCGCGAGGAGGGCGTGAAGCTCGTGCAGCATCGCTTCGACGAAGGCGAGGTGAGCGAGCTCGATCTTGCGCAGGCGAAGAATCTGCTTGCGACTGCGCAGGCCGAGTCGGTCGGCGTGGCGCGTCAGCGGGCGGCGGCCGAGCATAGCCTGGCGATTCTGCTCGGCAAGGCCCCGGCGAATTTTTCGTTCGCCGAACAGCCGCTCGCGCCGGTCGTGGCGCGTGTGCCGCCCGGCCTGCCCTCTGCACTGCTGGAACGGCGGCCCGACATTGCGGCCGCCGAACGGGCGATGGCCGCGGCGAACGCTCGCATCGGGCTCGCGAAATCGGCGTTCTTCCCGCAACTCGATATCACGGGTGCGTTCGGCTATGAGTCGGCGCGGCTGAGCGATCTGTTCCTCTGGACGAGCCGCACGTTCCTGCTCGGGCCGTTTGCGGGGACTGCGCTCACGCTGCCGCTCTTCGACGGCGGACGGCGTCGCGCGAACCTGAACGCGGCGCATGCTCAATACGATGAGGATGTCGAACGATATCGGTCGCAGGTGCTGACGGCGTTCCGTGAGGTCGAAGACAGTCTTGCCGACGTGCGTCTGCTCGATGACCAGATACGTGCGCAGGGCGATGCGGTCAAGGCGGCCGAGCGGGCCCAGCATCTGTCGCAAACGCAGTATCGCGAGGGGCAGGTCAGCTATCTCGATGTGCTCGACAGCGAGCGGTCGGTACTGAGCGCGCAAGTTCAGGCGAGTCAGCTGGCCGGTGCGCAGGCCGTGTCGACTGTGAATCTGATTCGCGCACTGGGCGGCGGATGGGGCGATATGCTGCCCGGTAAGACGCAAAAAGTCGCGAAGCAGTAACGCGTAAGAGCCGTCCGGTCGGCGCGCCGGACGGTATGGACCGACGTGGGGTGTGGCGCGGGAACGCGGCGCACGCGCCGGTGCATCCGGTTTCGGCCGCGCCGATCGAAGCGAGGAATCGATGGATACGTTGGCTACCCCGGTCGATGCAGCGATGAGGCTGAACTTCGACCAATTCATGCAGTCGCTGCGCGATCCCGAATCGGCAGTGCCCGTCGTCTCGGCGCGCCGTTTCTCGGCCGCGCTCAATATCGACCTGCAGACCCTTGCGAAGCAGGCGCATGTTCACCGCAACACGCTGAGCCGGATGCCGTCGTCGGAGCACGTGCAGCGCTTCTTGCGCGAGGCGTTACGAGTCATCCGTGCGGCGACGGACCGCACCGGCGACGTTGCCCAGGCCTTGTTCTGGTATCGCAACGAACCACTGCCCGCGTTCAGCTATAGGACGCCTGAGCAGCTCGTGTCAGAAGGGCGCACGGACGAACTGCTGCGCCATCTTGCCGGCGAGGTGCCTCGGGCTGCGGGTGTTACGGTATCCTAATGCCTGTTTTTTGACCCAGCGCCTCCTGTCCCGCCCCATGGCCGATTTCCCCTTCGATGCCGTCCTCTTCGATTGCGACGGCGTGCTCGTCGACTCCGAACCCATCACGAATCGTGTCCTGGCCGAGATGCTCGGAGAGTTGGGCTGGTCGGTCAGCGTCGAAGAGGTCATGCGTATTTTCGTCGGTAAGACGGTCCGCGACGAAGCGCCGCTCATCGAAGTGCGCACGGGCATGCCCGTGACCGAAGCGTGGCTCGCGCAATTTCGAGCGCGCCGTAACGCGGCACTCGATGCCGAGTTGCAAGCCATCGTCGGCGCCTCGTTCGCGGTTCAATCGGTTCACGACATGTTCGACGGGCGTATTGCTGTCGCGTCCGGTGCCGACCGCCACAAGGTCGGCATGCAACTGACGAAAGCCGGCATGTTGCGCTACTTCGACGGCCGAATCTTCAGCGGCCAGGAACTGGCGCGCAACAAGCCGCATCCGGACGTGTATCTTGCTGCTGCGGCCGCGCTTAACGTCGATCCACGCCGTTGTGCCGTTGTCGAGGACACGGTGACCGGAGCGACAGCGGGGATTGCGGCGGGCGCCACGGTGTTCGCCTACAGCCCCGCTCCGTCGGGGCACAGCAGTGCCGCGGCGCTGCGCGACGCAGGCGTCGCAACGGTATTCCACGACATGATCGACCTGCCCGCGCTGATCTCCGGTTGGCGCGCGGCTGCGGCTTAGGCGCTTAAGCGCTCGCTTCCAATTCGGTCAACCTCATCATCGCCGTGGGCGAGCCGCAGTTCGTGACATTGACTTCGACGTTCTCGTTTTGAATATCCGAAAACCTGATTTCGATCTGCAAATCGCTTCGTAGACCGGCGCAGCTTCGCGCTTCTATGATCGGGCTCAACCCGATTCATTCCGAACAAGGCGAAGCAATGACGATGCGATCGAAGCAGGTTTTAACGGAAATGTTGCGTCAGATGAGGCGATGGCTCGTCTTCGGTGCGTTGGGAGTGCTCTCGCAACAGGTGTTCGCCGACGCCGTGCCGACCTTGCGCGTCGGCACGGCGACCAGTCCGCAGACCGAAGCGTTGCAGGTTGCAGCGCGCGAGGCGAGGGCGCAGGGCCTCGACGTCAAGATCATCGAGTTCACCGATTGGAAGACACCTAACGAAGCGCTGGCGCATAAGGACATCGACGTCAATTATTTCCAGCACCTGCCGTTTCTGGAAAACGCGAAACAGCACGTCGGTTACGACTTCGTGGCAATCGCGCCCGGCACGATCATGAAGATCGGGCTCTACTCCAAGAAGATCAAGCGTTTCGAAGATCTGAGAGACGGCGCGACCGTGGCCATCGCGAACGATCCGGTCAACGGCGGGCGCGGGCTGTTGCTGTTGCAACGTGCGGGCCTCATCAAGCTGAAGCCCGGCGTCGACTATCGGGCCACCACGCTTGATATTGTCGAGAATCCCAAGCATTTGAAGATCGTGGAGCTCGACGCGCCGCAGCTTGCGCGTACGCTCGACGATGTCGATCTTGCGCAGGGCTATCCGAGCTTCATCAAGCTTGCCCGCACCGCCGATCCGGAGAGCGCTTTGCTCTTCGACGGAACCGAAAACCGCATCTTCGCACTGCAGTGGGTGGTCCGCCCCGATAGTGTCGGCGACGCGCGTATCCGAAAGTTCATCGCGATCTACCAGCATTCTCCGGCGGTTCGGGCGGCCTTGGACAAAGCGTTCGGCAACCTCTACGCCGTTGCCTGGTAGGTGCGGATCGATGGCTAAAAAGCGGATTTTGCTCAACGCATTCGATATGAACTGCGTCGGGCACATCAACCACGGACTTTGGACGCATCCTCGCGATCGTTCGAGTCGATACACGGACCTCGATTACTGGACCGGCCTCGCCAAAACGCTCGAGGCCGGCAAGTTCGACGGCTTGTTTCTGGCCGATATCCTCGGCGTCTACGATGTCTACGGCAAGGGGCCGGAGGCGGCATTGCGCGAGTCGGTCCAGGTGCCCGTCAACGACCCGCTGCTGCTGGTGCCGGCCATGGCGCACGTGACGCGTCATCTAGGCTTCGGGGTGACGGCGAATGTGACGTACGAGCCGCCCTATCTGCTCGCGCGCCGCTTCTCCACGCTCGATCATTTGACTAACGGGCGCGTCGGATGGAATGTCGTGACGGGCTACCTCGACAGTGCTGCTCGCGGCATGGGGCTCGCACAACAGATCGCGCATGACGACCGATACGCACGTGCGGACGATTTCCTCGACGTGGTCTACAAGCTGTGGGAAGCGAGCTGGGACGACGATGCGGTGATACGGAACCGCACGAGCGGCGTCTATTCGAATCCCGACAAGGTCCGCCCCGTGCGGCACGCGGGACCCTACTACTCGGTCGACGCGATCCATTTGAGCGAGCCCTCGCCGCAACGCACGCCGGTCCTCTATCAGGCGGGAGCGTCGGCACGCGGTCTCGCCTTCGCGGCGCGTCACGCGGAATGCGTTTTCGTCGGCGGCCAGGACAAGGCGGCGACGCGTGCGCTCGTGGCCGAACTGCGTTCGCAGGCCGAACGATTCGGTCGCGCGAGAGAGGACATCCGCGTCTTCGCGGGGATCGCCGTGGTAGCCGACGCGACCGAGCAGGCGGCACGCGAAAAATTCGAAGAGTACCGCCGCTATGCGAGCCCGCACGCGGGGCTGGTGCACTTCGCGAGTTCGACCGGACTTGATCTTGCCCAGTACGGGCTCGATGAACCGATCGAGTACGTCACGACCGAGTCGATCCAATCGGCCGTCGAAGCCATTTCGAAAAAGAGCGCGACTGGCGCATGGACCGTTCGCCGTCTGCTCGATCAGATGGCGCTTGGCGGACGCTACCGCCCGATTGTCGGCAGCGGCGCTCAGGTGGCCGAGGCGCTGATCGACTGGGTCCGGGAGACGGATATCGACGGCTTCAATGTGACGCGCACAGTGACACCCGAGTCGTTCGAAGACTTCGTGACCTATGTCGTTCCCGAATTGCAGGCGAGGGGGGCTTACAAGGCCGACTACAGCGAAGCCCCGACGCTGCGCGAAAAGCTGTTCGGCCCCGGGCACGCGCGTCTGCCTGCGCGGCAC
>CBJMQH010000112.1:0-12262 GCA_966431825.1 uncultured Trinickia sp. | reverse complement strand
GCAGAGCACGGACTAAGGCTACATCGCCCGAGGGGAAGGCGTCAGGATCGCCTAACGCGCGCATGGCGATGTATTGGGCAGTCCACGTGCCGATGCCGGGAATTTCACAAATTTTCGCCAGGAACTCGTCCGTGTTCGAGACAGCATCACATCGAATCTGGCCATCGCAGACCGCGCGAGCGAGCGCCCGAATCGTGTTTGCGCGTGAAGTCGTCACGCCAATGTCTTGCAAGTCGGCATCCGAGAGCACTTCGGGCCGCGGAAACAGGTAATTCACGTTGCACGCGAGCCCACCGCCCGCGCCGCTGCATTTCCGACCAAGCTTGGCAACCAGGCGGCCGGCAAGCGTGGTCGCCGCTTTCACGCTGATTTGCTGGCCGAGAACCGCGCGTATGGCCAGCTCAAAACCGTCCCAGCAGCCGGGAACACGCATTCCGGGAGCTGCGTCGACGCGGCCTGCCAGCGCTGAATGGGCGCGCAGATGTTGGCGGGAATCACGATCAGTTGGACGAATCCCGTCTCCGGCACCTGGCGCGCGAAGAATACGTCGAGCGCGCAGATGAATGCACTGATCGCCGACGCGACGAACGCTTGTTCGTCGAGGCTCAATGTCACCTCGAACCCGCGCGCGAGGCTCGGCATCGGTTCGCCTGGCAGCCACAGGTGCCGGGCCCGATGGCTCAGGTTTTTCATGGCATCGATGAGTCCGCCCTGTCCCGACGTGCGTCGCGCGAACGGACGCAGAAGGCGCTTGAACTGATCGAGGCCCGCGCGCGTCAATTCGATCGAATGGGGCGTCAATTGCGCGATCAGATCCCACGCCGCGTCGCCGTCTAACGGCAGGCGTTTCGGTTCGGTCGGGGCGCACAGCATCCGGATCCGCGTTGCGATGGGGCCCTGTTCGTTGACGAGATCGCCCGCTTCATCGCCGAATGCCATCGACTGCGGACGGTTGCCGTTCGAGTAGGTGATGTCGGCCGTCAGCTGTCCCAACCCCGCCTGGCTCATCAACTGGCCATCGAGCCCGACGAGACCCAACGCCATATCCGGCGTTTCCTCGTGTGCGCGCGCGAAGCGCTGCATGTCGACCCAGTAAGGCCCTGTCAGCTTGGCGGCGCTACCGTGCAACAGCGAAGTGAGCGGACGGATCTCGCTCGTGCGGCCTTTTTCCATCGGGGTACGGACAGCGTCGATCGACCAGACCTCGCCGTCGTTCACCTCCGTGTTCAGAGATGGGACGGGGTAGGCGCCCGTGGCCAGATGGCGCTTGAGCGGCAGCGACGTGATCTGAAACAGATTGACGACCGGGGTGCAAAAAAGCTGCAGATGAGCGGCCGAAAGCTGGGCAAGCACCTGCGCCGTGCGCGAATCGCGGTGAACGTCGCGCACGACGAGATGGAGCGTCAATGTGCCCGCCGTGCCTGCGGCGGCCACGAGCATACGCAGGTCGATGTCGACGAAATCGAATTTCTTCGGGAAAGCGAAGTATTCGCCGAGCAACCGCAATGGCTGCCACGCTTCCTCTTCCTCGATCAGGCGCTCTTCTGCACGTACACCTACCGCCGTCACCGGCGACCTGGGCAGCGTCAGCCACCGTCCGCCGGCCACTTCGACGTAAGCTGTAGCCGTGCGCAGCAGCATGGTATCCATCATTGCGCTGACGAGCGGTTGCGCCCCGCTCAAATGCACGCGTACCGCGCGTGGGACCTGCTCCGTTCGCCAGCCGGGCTGCGTGCTCGAAAACGTGATCGACAGCACGCCTGTCGCGTCGGGCGGCAGCGATACGTTGGCCGGCGGGTTCGCCGTTGACCTGTAGCCCGCGCTCTCGATTCGCACGGGCGCCAGCGTGACGTCGTAGACCGTGCGAAACCGGCAATTCTCCCGTTTGCCGGTCAACCCCGTACCGCGTGCAATGTTGACCGGGGCAGTGAGCTTATGGATGACGTCTTCAGTCAGCTCGAAGCGGGCGATCGAGCATGCCGGCAGCGGCCGGAGTGCTTGCGGATGGACGGTGCCGAGCAGCGAGGCTGTGAACTCGGGATCGTTGTCGTGCAGCCGGCTGTCGATACCTGCCGCGACCAGCGCGAACGACTGCAGCATGCGTTCGACATGAACATCCTCGCAATGATCGCCGGCGATCCCGAGACGGGAAGCCATCTTCGGATAGCGCGACGCGAAATGGGCCATCGACTGACGCAATTGCGTCAGTTCGCGTTCATAGTGCGGGAGCAGATGATCCATGAAGCTTGGGTGGGTATGGCAATCGGTCGCCGGTTCGAATATTCGCGCAAGCAGGGCGAAGCGGCGGCGCCGAGCTCTGCCGTTCGATGAATTGCCCGGTATGGTAGCGAAGAGTTGGCCGCTTGGGCGGCTCTTTGCTAAACTCGTACGCATTTTGGTGCTCGCGCGTGCATCCTTGCACGCGAAGTTAAACGGGAAACAGGGCGCAACGCATGCCATTCGCGCATGCCTGCCAACCTGTGCTGCCCACGCAACGGTAAGCGAACGCGTCGCGTAGAGCGACGCAGAGCCGACTTCGATGCCTACGGCGCAAGGCCACGTAGGCATAAACCACTGCGCAAGAAACATCATCACTCGCGCGGGAAGGGGAAGCGGCGCTTTCGCCAGCCCGGATACCGGCCAAAAGAGCGGATCAGCGTCGCGGGGAGGCGGCGTTTCGTCCACGACCTCATGGCGCATTCAGCTTGCCGTGCCGGTGTTTCGTTCCGTATTCAGCGTTTCTTGCGTTTCGCCATTCGTCCCGCTCATCGGTCGCAGTGCGGCAGCATGCACCGTCGACCCCGGGCCGCGGCTTTTGCGCACTGCAGGATCGGATCCCGGACACGCCGGCGCACGCCATGCGGCTCGTGTCCGCATCGTTCGCGATGCCGATCTTTCGTCTGGAGATACCGTGCTAAAACCGGTTTCCCGTTTATTCAACGACGCCTCGACCGAGTTGCGCAGCAAAGTCGTAGGGATCTACGTTCTGCTTACTGCGTTCAACGTCGGGGCCTGGGTCTGGGCGTTCGTTGCCTTCCGCGGTCAGCCCGTGCTGCTCGGCACGGCGCTGCTCGCTTATACGTTCGGACTGCGTCACGCCGTCGATGCCGACCATATCGCCGCCATCGACAACGTCACGCGCAAGCTGCTGCACGAGGGCCGCAGTCCACTGAGTGTCGGTTTGTTCTTTTCGCTCGGCCACTCGACGATCGTCAT
Source organism: uncultured Trinickia sp. (assembly GCA_966431825.1). Taxonomy (GTDB): domain Bacteria; phylum Pseudomonadota; class Gammaproteobacteria; order Burkholderiales; family Burkholderiaceae; genus Trinickia. Next base: position 9,046 of record CBJMQH010000112.1, on the reverse strand, counting down.
CGCGATGACGGTGGCCGTCGCGCTGACCACGGCCTCGCTGACCACGCATTTCGAGGAGATGAAAGCGCTGGGAAGCGTGATCAGCACCTGCGTGTCCGCGTTTTTCCTGCTCGTGCTTGCTTGCGCGAACATGTTGATCTTCGTTTCGGTGCTCCGGACCTTCCGCGCCGTACAGCGCGGTGAACCGCTCGTCGAAGAGGACCTCGATTTGCTGCTCGGCAACCGCGGTTTCCTCGCGCGGATCTTCCGGCCGCTGTTCCGGCTCGCCTCGCGCAGCTGGCACCTCTATCCGATCGGCTTCCTGTTCGGGCTCGGCTTCGATACGGCAACCGAGGTCGCGCTTTTCGGCATCTCCGCGACGCAGGCTTCGGGCGGCATGTCGTTCGGGTCGATCATCGCGCTGCCGCTGCTCTTTACGGCCGGCATGTCGCTCGTCGATACGACGGACGGCATCCTCATGATGAGCGCCTACCGCTGGGCGTTCGTTCGTCCCATTCGCAAGATCTACTACAACATGACGATCACGCTCGTCTCCGTGCTCGTCGCGCTCGTGATCGGCGGTGTCGAGGGACTCGCGCTGGCCGCCGACAAGCTCGCGCTGAAAGGCGCGTTCTGGGAAGCGGTCGGGGCCATCGCCGAACATTTCGGACTGCTTGGCTACGGGGTCATCGCCGTCTTCCTGCTGAGCTGGATCGTCTCGATCGTCATCTACCGCGTCAAGCGTTACGACGAAATCGACGTGAAGCTTTCGGTTTGATGCGCTTATTCCGCGAACTCAAAGGAACATACATGCAAACGAACATGCGCAAGATCCCGGTGACGATCGTCACGGGCTTTCTCGGCAGCGGCAAGACCACGCTGCTGCGCCACATGCTGCAGCAAGCGCAGGGCCGGCGTATCGCCGTCATCGTCAACGAGTTCGGCGAACTCGGCATCGACGGCGAGATCCTCAAGGGCTGCGGGATCGGCTGCGATGAAGAGGGCAGCGAGGTCGAGGGCCAGCTCTACGAGCTCGCCAACGGTTGCCTCTGCTGCACGGTCCAGGAAGAATTCTTTCCCGTCATGGAAGCGCTCGTCGAGCGGCGCGATCAAATCGATCACGTGCTCATCGAGACATCGGGGCTGGCCTTGCCGAAGCCGCTCGTGCAGGCGTTCAATTGGCCGGCAATCAAGAGCAGCTTCACCGTCGACGCCGTCGTCACCGTGGTCGACGGGCCTGCGGCGGCCAGCGGGCAATTCGCCGCCGATCCGCAGGCTGTCGATGCACAGCGCAAGTCCGACCCGCTGCTCGACCACGAGTCGCCGCTGCACGAACTGTTCGAGGACCAACTGGGCGCCGCGGATCTCGTCATCGTGAACAAGACCGACCTGCTCGACGCGGCGCGTTTGAAAGCCGTCGAAGCACTCGTACGCGAGGAAATCCCGGCCCATGTCAAGATCATCCCCGCGCAGATGGGGCAGCTCGACCTGCATACGTTGTTCGGGGTCGGCGCTGCATCCGAGGAAACGATTCACCTGCGGCACGACCACCACGGCTCGGCTGACGACGCCGATCACCATCACGACGATTTCGATTCGGTCGTGGTCAGTGCGCCAACCCCCTCGCGCGAAGGCACGATTTCGGCGTTGCAGAGACTCGTCGAGACCCACACGATTTACCGCGTGAAGGGTTTCGCCGCGCTGCCAGGCGCGGCCATGCGGCTCGTGATTCAGGGCGTGGGTCGCCGCTTCGACAGCTACTTCGACCGCCGCTGGCGCGCCGACGAGACGCAGGCAAGCCGCTTCGTGCTGATCGGCGAAGACCTCGACGCAGGGGCTTTGCAGCAGGCATTCGCTGCGGCGTTGGCCGCCGAGACCGAACAGGCTTAAACCTCATGCATCTGCTGCGCACCGTTCCTGGCGGGTTCGTCGACGATACGGCCGGCGTCGTCCGCATCGACCAGCAGCCCGGCGATATCGTCGTGATGAGCTCTGCCGACACGACGCTGTCACTGCTCGCAAGCGTCGTGTCGCGCTTGCCGCCCGGGTTTCCGAGCGTTCGTTTGACGAACGTCACCTATCTGCGGCAACCGGCCTCCGTCGATTTCTATATCGACGACGTGCTCAAGCATGCACGCGTCGTGGTGGTCGATCACCTGGGCGGCGAGGCCTATTGGCCTTACGGCATCGAGCAGCTGATCGAGCTGGCCGGGCGTAGCGGACAGCGGCTCGCGATGTTCTCGGGCGATTTGCAGGAAGACCCGAATCTCGTCGCGAAGAGCACGGTCGATGCTTCGCTCTGCCGGCGCTGGTGGCAGTACCTGCGCGAGGGCGGCCCACGCAATGCCGAGGCTTTCATGCGCTCCGTCGCGTGGCACGGTCTGAACTGGGGCGAGGAGCCCGAAGCGCCGGTTGCGTTGCCGGCCGCCACGCTCTATCACCCGCTGCACGATACGCCGACGATTGCGGACTGGCAGGCACGTTGGCAGCCCGGCGCGCCGGTTGCAGCGATCCTGTTCTACAAGGCGCATCTGCAGGCGGCCAATACGGGCGTTTTCGATGCGCTGATCGAAGCGCTGGAGGCACGCGGCATCAATCCGCTACCGATCGCGATCACCTCGCTGAAGGACGGTGTAAGCCGCGAGATCATCACGACGCTGAGTGCGCAGCATGAGGTATCGATCGTTCTGAACACGACCGCTTTCGCGGCAGGCGCGATCGACGACCCGAAGCCTGTGGCGCTCGCGGGCGACGCGCCCGTGCTGCAAGTGATTCTGAGCGGCGGCAACCGCGATGCCTGGCTCGCGGACAACCACGGCCTTACTTCGCGCGACATCGCGATGCATGTGGCGCTGCCCGAAGTCGATGGCCGGATCATCACGCGAGCGGTCAGCTTCAAGGGGCTCGCGTATCGATGCCCGCACACCGAGGTCGACGTGGTCCGCTATCAGCCCGACGCGGAGCGGATCGCATTTGTCGCGGAGTTGACGCGCCGCTGGTGCAGGCTGCGGCACTTGCCGAATGAGGGCAAGAAGCTTGCGCTGATTCTTGCGAACTACCCGACGAGCGAAGGACGGATCGGCAACGGCGTCGGTCTCGATACGCCTGCATCGGTACTCGGCATCCTGCGCTTGTTGGCCGATAGCGGCTATCGCGTGGAAGCGGTGCCCGAAGACACCGATGCCTTGATGGCGCGCTTGACGCAAGGCGTGACGAACGACCCTGCCGTTCGGGATCTGCGGCCTGCGCTGCAGAGTCTGTCCCTCGACGCATATCGCGCCGCGTTCAATGCGCTGCCGGCCGAGGTGCGCGAGGCGATATGCGCGCGCTGGGGCGCACCCGAAGACGACCCCGGTGTGCGACGTGGGCGTTTCATGATTGCGGGCTGGCGCTGCGGACAGGTGTTCGTCGGCATCCAGCCCCCACGGACACGGGAACTGAACGACTATGCGAGCTATCACGATGCCGAGCTGGTCCCGCCGCATGGCTACCTCGCCTTCTATTTCTGGCTGCGTCACACGTTCGGCATCGACGCGGTCGTGCATGTGGGCAAGCACGGCAATCTCGAATGGCTGCCGGGCAAGAGCGTCGCATTGAGCGGGGCGTGCTGGCCCGATCTGACGCTTGGGCCGATGCCGCATCTGTACCCGTTCATCGTCAACGACCCAGGCGAGGGCAGTCAGGCGAAGCGGCGCGCACAGGCCGTGATCATCGACCATCTGATGCCGCCGCTCACGCGTGCCGAAACGTACGGTCCGCTGCAGGATCTGGAGCGGCAGGTCGATGAGTACTACGATGCATTGATGGTCGATGCGCGCCGTGCGAAGCTGTTGCGGCAGACGATTCTCTCGACCATCGTCGAACACCGGCTGCACGAGGAACTCAGTCTTGGGAAGCCGGGCGATCAGCAGGAGGAAGACGCGCTGCTGACGCGTGTCGACGCCTGGCTATGCGAACTCAAGGAGGCACAGATCCGCGACGGCCTGCACACGTTCGGTCAATCGCCGGCGGGCGTGCAACGACGCGATACGCTGCTTGCGCTCGCGCGCTTTCCGGTGGGGGATGGGCAGGGCCGCAACGCAGGGCTCATCGACGCCTTGGCGAAGGATCTGGGCCTCGGCCCTCTGTTCGATCCGCTGACAGCCGAGTGGTCCACACCGTGGTCGGGTCCGAGGCCCGCTTGCCTGCGGGCGGTCAGCGACGCGCCGTGGCGCCACAATGGCGATACGCGCGAGCGGCTCGAGCTGTTCGCCGCTGCGTTGCTGGAGGCGTCGTTGTGCACGAACGGGCACGTGACGGCGGCGGTCGCGAATCCGCTCTTGGACGACCCGACGCTGACTCTCGACCATACGCAACGCGTGCTTGAACGGATTGGCGTCGACATCGCGCCGCGGCTGGACGCATGCGGCAGCGAGGAGCTGCGACAGCTTGCGCGTGGGCTCGAAGGCCGGTTCGTCCCACCGGGGCCGAGCGGCTCGCCTTCGCGCGGCCGGCCCGACGTCCTGCCGACAGGGCGCAACTTCTATTCCGTCGACACGCGTGTCATTCCGACGCAGGCTGCATGGTCGCTCGGGCTGAAGTCGGCCCGTCAATTGATCGAGCGGCATCTGCAGGAGCACGGCGATTTCCCTCGCGCGGTCGGCTTGTCGGTATGGGGCACGGCCACGATGCGCACGGGCGGCGACGACATCGCACAGGCGTTTGCGCTGATTGGCGTGCGGCCGAAATGGGCGCCGGGCAGTCACCGTGTGACCGATTTCGAGATTCTGCCGGCCGGGGTGCTCGAAAGGCCGCGCATCGATGTGACGCTGCGCGTCTCGGGTTTTTTCCGCGACGCGTTTCCGAACGTCATGCATCTGTTCGATGCGGCCGTGCAGGCCGTGGCGGGGCTCGACGACGAATCGGAGGACGTCAATCCGATTCGCGCGCGGATTATGCGCGAGCGCGACGCGTGGATCGTGCGCGGCATGGATGCGGACGCGGCGCGGCAACGCGCGGGGTGGCGCGTTTTTGGCGCCAGGCCGGGCACCTATGGCGCGGGATTGCAAGAGGTTATCGATAGCGGTCAATGGCAGACCGATGCCGACCTGGCCGATGCCTATCGTGCATTCGGCGGATACGCCTATTCGCAGCGAAGCGCCGGAGAGGCGGCGCACGCGGCGTTCGGTACGCGGCTCGCGGCGCTCGACGTCGTGTTGCAGAATCAGGACAACCACGAGCACGACGTGCTCGATTCGAACGACTACTACCAGTTCCAGGGGGGGATGACGGCTGCCGTCCGGCATTTCGCCGGGCGCCAGCCGCAGGTCTATCTCGCGGATCACGGCAACCCGAATGCGCCGCGCGTGCGCACGCTGTCGGAGGAAATCGCGCGCGTCGTGCGCTCGCGCGTCGTCAACCCGAAGTGGCTCGACGGCGTCAAGCGGCACGGCTACAAGGGCGCGGCCGAGATCGCGGCGACCGTGGACTATCTGTACGGGTATGACGCCACAGCCCGCGTGGTATCGGACCATCAATACGCGCTCGTAGCGGACGCGTATCTGAACGACGCACCCACGCGGACTTTCATCGAGCGGCACAATCCGCATGCGCTGCGCGGCATCTGCACGCGCTTGCTTGAAGCAATGCAACGCGGGCTCTGGCAGTCGCCGGGCGCTTACCGCGAGCAAATCGAACAGCATCTGCTCGCGACCGAGCAGCACATCGAAGGAATCGCAAATTGAACCTGTCGTCGTCTTCATCGCCGAGTGTTCAACCTTTCCCGTTCAGCGCATTGATCGGTCAGGACGCGCTGCGGCAGGCGCTGCTGTTGGCCGCGATCGATCCCGGCATCGGCGGCGTGCTCGTGTGCGGGCCGCGCGGCACGGCGAAGTCCACGGCGGCGCGTGCGCTTGCGGAACTGCTGCCCGAGGGGCGGCTCGTCACGTTGCCGCTCGGCGCGAGCGAGGAGCGTCTGATCGGTTCGCTCGATCTCGACGAAGCGTTGCGCGGCGGCGCCGTGAAGTTTGCGCCGGGGCTGCTCGCTCAAGCGCATGGCGGTGTGCTGTACGTAGACGAAGTGAACTTGCTGGCGGACGCGCTTGTCGACGCGATGCTCGATGCGGCCGCGAGCGGGGTCAATACGGTGGAGCGCGATGGCGTGTCGCATCGCCATGAGGCGCGATTCGTCTTGATCGGGACGATGAACCCGGAGGAGGGCGAACTGCGGCCTCAGTTGCTCGATCGTTTCGGTTTGATGGTCGAACTCGAAAACTGCTTCGAGCCGCAGGCGCGGCAGCAGATCGTCAAGGCGCGGCTTGCGTTCGACCTCGATGCCCAGGCATTTCGCGCGCGTTACGAGGCGCAGCAGTCTGCGCTGATCGGGCGCTTGCGCGCGGCGCGCGCGCGGCTGCCGATGCTCTCGTTCGACGACGCGGTGCACGAACATGTCAGCCAGCGTTGTATCGATGCAGCCGTTGACGGAATGCGCGCCGACCTCGTCATGCTGCGGGCGGCGCGGGCGTTGGCGGCCCTTGAGCAGGCCGACGGCGTGACCGTGGCCCACGTCGAGCGTGTGGCCGACGCTGTGCTGAAGCACCGGCGGCACGATGCGGGGCACGGATCGCAACATGGCGGCGATGACGCCGCGGGCCAGACGGATCGGGGTTCGCGGCCGTCGACGGCTTCGCAAAATGCGGCCCCCGAAGGAGCGGCTGCTGCATCCGGTCCGACGCCGGCCATCACTGACGGCACTGACGATTGGGGCTATCTGCCTCCCGAGCCGGCCGGGATCGTCGCGGTGAAAGGGGTGGTGCCGCTTTCCGCAAAAAAACGCTGAGCCATCGAAAAGGCGCCGCCGCCGATTCCAATCGCGGTTTCCGATGGCTCGAAGGTGCACGCGGTGTTGCGCGGGGCGGCGTTACGCGCGAGCCGCGCTCGCGCATTGCCTGGCCTGCGACGCTCGCGCGCAAGGGCTGTGGCCCGTTGCAGCGGGCGCATCTGCAGTTCGTGCAGCCTCGCTTGCAAGGGGGCGTGCTTCATTGTTTCCTGCTCGACTGTTCTGGGTCGATGCTGCGTGATCAGCAACTGGCGCTTGCCAAGGGATTGCTCGTTGCCATGTTCGATCGCGCGGCCGCAGAACGCGCCGAAGTCGCACTGCTGTGTTTCGGCAATGCGCGTGTCGAACGACGGTATGGGCCGGCGGTGCCGCGATGGTGGAACGAGCGGTGGTTACGGGGCGTAGGCGGGGCGGGCGGTACGCCGCTCGGTCAGGGCGTGCAAGCGGCCGCGCAATTGCTCGAACGCTCGGCGCGCGGCAAGCCGGCGCAACAGCGTGTGCTTTGGCTGCTGACCGACGGCCGGACCACGGAGCGTCCGGGCCGGCCCGCTGCCGCGGACCGCATCGTCGTTGTCGATTTCGAGCGCGAATCTATCCCGATCGGCCAATGCAGGCGGATTTCGTCCGAGTGGCGGGCCGAGCACATCCGTCCTGAAGCGCTGCGTGACATGATCTGAGCCAGTTTGCGGTCCGTTGTATCTGGCGTGTGTGATCTCGGGCCAGCGATTCTCGACCGCGAACGCTTCGACAACCCGGGTTTTGTCGCCTCTTCCCTGCGCTATCATTGATAGCATTCGTGATTGCGGGGGGCGACATGGCCAATTTACTGGTACGCAACGTGGAAGAGAGTCTGGTCCAGAGCCTGCGCGAGCGGGCGGCCAAGCATGGGCGTAGCGCTGAAGCCGAGCATCGCGAGATTTTGGCGAACGCGCTGCGCGGTCCGAAGCGCAGGCTTTTTGCCGAGGTGCTGATGGCCATGCCGGATGTGGGCGAGGATTCGGATTTCGCGCGCATCGACGGAGGCGAAAATCGGCGTGTATTTGATTGATGCATCAAATCAGGCCGAAACCCTTGTCGTATCTAGGTGTGTTCAGAATTCGTTAGGAACCAGCCGTCACTCGACTAGGACCGATAGCTCTCGCATCTGCGCTGGGCTCGGCAGACGTGTCCGACATGTGGGGGCGCCGCTTTTGTATCGACATTCCCCTGCTTGTCATACCCGCCATCAAGCGGCAGTGCAGGGCGCGGTGTCGTCATCGCCTCCAGCGGTCCTCACAATAAGGCTTTGGGGTGCCCGGTCTGGCAGCGCTTGGCCGCAGACGCTCGGCGGCCGAGTTGTTGTGCGCGATACACACGAATACACAAAAATCCTTGCCCGCATGAAATGTCGTGTGTATATTTACACACAAGACATGCGGAGGCGTGATGAACACATCAAGGCTTATCCGGATGCTCGAAGAGGATGGCTGGCGGCTAGTGCGCGTTAATGGCAGCCATCATCAGTTCAAACACCCGACGAAGCCTGGCCTCGTGACGGTTCCACACCCTATAAGGACCTGCCAATCGGGACGACTAAGAGCATCCTGAAGACCGCCGGTTTGAAGTGACCGGCGGTTTTTCGACACAGGATGTTTGCGGAGCCAACTGAGGAAAATCATGGAATTTCCCATCGCTGTTCATAAGGACGATGGGAGCGTCTATGGGGTGACCGTCCCGGATATTCCGGGCGTTCACTCTTGGGGCGACACCATCGACGACGCGATCCGTAACACGAAGGAAGCAATCGTGGGACATGTCTTGACCTTGATGGAACTTGAGGGGAGTGTCGACTTCACCTGTTCTACCGTGGAAGAGCTGGCAAGAATGCCGGAATATGCTGGAGCTATTTGGGCTCTTGTTGACGTTGATTTATCTAAACTGGATGCAAAGCCGGAGAGGATCAACATTAGTATCCCGCGATTTGTTCTGAAGAAAATTGATGCTTATGTCGAAGCACGCCATGAAACCCGCAGTGGGTTTTTGGCACGAGTGGCGCTGGAGGCGCTGGCTCATGGCTCATAAGCACTCAGTCCCCCGACTGCCGTAGACTCGCTCAAAGAAACAAGGACGTCGGCCCGCTTAGGCGGGCCTTTTTTCCTGGTTCGCCCAGCATGGGCGCCTTCATCTAGAGGAAACATGCCAGAGCCGACGGCATTTTTAATTGATACGGACGTTATCAGCGAAGCGCGCAAGCGCGACCGTGCGAATCGC
>CBJMQH010000111.1:0-12294 GCA_966431825.1 uncultured Trinickia sp. | reverse complement strand
GGGCTGCGGCTGGCGAGCACCGGCCCGAGGTTTTCGCGCCGTGCGAACCAGCCGATCAGCCCCTGCGCTGTGGCAATGACGGGCTTGCCGAACCGGTACGCCTGGACGAGAACACCGCTCATGCCGTAGTGCCCGTGATAGCCGAGCCACACTGCATCACAGGCCGAGAACAATTGCGTTTCGAGTTCGGGCGATACGAACCCGTTGAACTCGAGCACACGCGTGCGCAGTTGCGGCATTAACCCTGCCAGCAGCTGGCGCACCTCGGCATCCTGCGCTCCCGCAATGATGACGAATGGCGGCTGCGCAGCCTGCTCGCACGCTTGCAATAGCGTGCCGATGCCTTTTCGTGACGTTATCGCGCCATAAACGAGGATCGATTGCGCGGCTGAAATGCCGAGCAGCGCACGGGCAATCTCGCGCGCGAGGGGTTCGGCATCCGGGAACGGGTCGGGCAGATACCGCACGGGCGGATCGGGCGGCAGCGAACGGTTGCGGGTCCGCCACGCGGACAGCGTCGGGTCGATCGTCAGCAGCGCGGCAGCGTTCCCCCGTTGCAATACGCGCACGAAGAGCCGGCGTTTGATGGCGTCCACAACCCGGCGTGGCGGCACTAACACGCCCATATCTCGCAGGTGAAATGCGCGCCGCATGAGAATGCCGAGCCATGGCGTGCCGCCGAATGGGGAACCGAGCACAGCAATCGCGTCGATGATGGCGTCGCCGTAGGGCACGATGACCATGTCGACCGCAGCGCGGCCCGTCACCGCACGGTGGATGTCGGAGAAAACCGCATGGAAACCGAAGTGTTCCGCGATCGTTCCCGGGCGCGAGAGCCGTTGCAATGCCGCAGCGGCTCCGGAGCGCACTTCGCGCGTGTGCAGGAACAATGAAACGGCAGGTGCAGCGCGGCTCAGCCTGCCGATGAGCGGATGATTCCTGTTCCCGGCGTCCGTTGCGAGCACACATGCATAGCCGGCGTCGTGCAGCGCCTTGACGATCCACTCGACGTATCGCCAGCGATGCCCGCCGAAGTTGGGCTCGATGACGAGCACGCTCGGCTTATCGGCTTGCATTTCGGTGGTGCCGTGATCGTGAAGCGCACCGCGTTGCGCGGGCGGCGAGGTGATGTTCATGAGACGCCCCCCCGGCTCGGGGCCGGAGCGTTTGCGTCGCTTTGCGAACCGAAGCGCGGGCGAATGGGGCGGCAGGGGTTGCCACCGTACACCATGCCGGCCTCCAGGGACCGATGAACGACCGAATTCGGCGTGACGACGGCGGCGCGCCCGATCGTCACCCCCATCTGTACGACACACCGAGCTGTGACCCAGACGCCGTCTTCGATCACGACCGGCGCGCAACGCAAATCCATGCCGGCTCCGATGTCGTGCGATCCGCTGGTTACAAAGGTGTCCTGAGAAATACAGACGTTGGAGCCGAGTGTGACCATCGCCTGATTGCTGAACCAGACGCCTTCGCCGAGCCACACATTGTCGCCCGCCTCGAACTTCCACGGGAATTTCATGCGCAACGCATGGGGGCAGCGGCAATTGCGTCCGATCTTGGCGCCGAACAGGCGCAGCAATGCGACGCGAATCGGCGATGAGGCGACGAGCCGATTGTTGACGATCAGCGTCTCGACGACAAACCAGAGCGCGAAGACGAACGTACTCCGTCCTCGGCGAAAACGGCCTTTCCCGGCCGCACCAAGATCGATGCTGGGTGTCATGAGCATGTCCTCTCGTGCTTGTCCGCCTTTGAGGCGCGTCCCGTCAGCAGTGCTCGCTCAGGAACGATGCGTACGCGCGGGCAAGCCCGCTTTCGAGTGACGTAGTCGCGCGCCAGCCGAGGGCCTCCATCTGCTCCACGCAGAGCAGCTTGCGGGGTGTACCGTCGGGCTTCGTCGCATCGAAGACGATCTCGCCTCGAAAATCCACGGTTTGCATGATGGCCTGCGCCAGTGCGCGGATTGTGATGTCTTCGCCAGTGCCGATGTTGAATAGGCCCGACCCGATGCCCGCCTGCATCAGAAAGACACACGCGTCGGCCAGGTCGTCGACGAACAGGAACTCGCGACGCGGCGTGCCGCTGCCCCAGACGACCAAGGCGGGATCTCGCCTTGTTTTGGCTTCGTGGGCCTTGCGAAGCAGGGCAGGGATGACATGGCTATTGAGCGCGTCGTAGTTGTCGTTGGGCCCATAAAGGTTCGTCGGCATGACGCTTAGGTAGCGGGTGCCGTATTGGCGGTTGTAGGCCCCGCAAAGTTTGATGCCCGCGAGCTTTGCGACGGCATAGGCCTCGTTGGTCGGTTCCAGCGGTCCTGTGAGAAGGTACTGTTCCTTGATCGGCTGTGGGCACTCGCGCGGATAGATGCACGACGAGCCGAGAAACATGAGGCTTTCCACGCCCGCTTCCATTGCGCTATGGATCACGTTCGTCTGGATCGCCAGGTTGTCCCGAAGAAATTGCGCGGGATACGTGTCGTTGGCATAGATGCCGCCTACCCGGGCGGCCGCCAGGAAAATGTACCTGGGGCGCGTGTCGATCATGAAGTGCTCGACGGCGGCTTGATCCCGGAGATCGAGCGCGTCGTGCGTGCGAACGATGATGTTCTCGTAACCGGCCGTCCGCAGCCTGCGCACGATCGCCGAGCCGACCATCCCTTTGTGGCCCGCGACGTAGATCGGGGCATCCTTTGCGATTGCATGGCTCATGTTCGGCGCCTCACTCGCTCATTCGTTGAAGGCGAACGTTTCGTACCCATTGGCCTGAACGAGCGCGTCGCGCTCGGCTTGATTCAGGTCCTCGTGTGCCATTTCCCGAACCAGGTCGCGAAACGAGGTTCGCGGCACCCAGCCGAGCTTTTCGCGGGCCTTGGTCGCATCGCCGAGCAGGGTTTCGACTTCGGTGGGACGGAAGTAGCGCGGATCAACCGCCACCACGGCGTTGCCCGCTTCGTCGCAGCCTGTTTCGTTGACGCCTTCGCCGCGCCAGGACAAGCGCATACCGAGCGCGTCGGCGGCCGCATCCACGAAATCGCGCACGCTATATTGTTTGCCTGTGGCGATCACGAAGTCTTCTGGCGTTCGCTGTTGCAACATCAGCCACTGCATTTCGACATAGTCGCGCGCATGTCCCCAGTCCCGCTTCGCATCCAGATTGCCGAGATAGAGTCGGTCCTGGAGACCGAGTTTGATCCGCGCCAGCGCGCGGGTGATTTTGCGTGTGACGAACGTTTCGCCGCGGTTCGGCGATTCGTGATTGAACAGAATGCCGTTGCAGGCGTAGATGCCATATGCCTCGCGGTAGTTGACGGTGATCCAGTAGGCGTAGAGCTTGGCGACGGCGTAAGGTGAGCGGGGATAGAACGGCGTCGTTTCCTTCTGCGGTACCTCTTGTACGAGGCCGTAGAGCTCGGACGTCGATGCTTGATAGAACCGTGTCTTCCGTTCGAGGCCGAGAATGCGGATCGCTTCGAGCAAGCGGAGCGTGCCGAGCGCGTCCGAGTTGGCTGTGTACTCGGGTTCTTCGAAAGAGACCGCTACATGGCTTTGCGCCGCGAGGTTATAGATTTCGTCGGGCTCGACCTGCTGAACAATACGGATGAGGCTCGAGGAGTCTGTGAGGTCCCCGTGGTGAAGAACGAAGCGGCGATCGGCCTCGTGGGGCCCTTGATAAAGGTGATCGATGCGGTCCGTGTTGAATAGCGACGTGCGGCGCTTGATGCCGTGGACCGCGTACCCCTTATTGAGCAGGAATTCAGCAAGATAGGCGCCATCCTGACCCGTAACGCCGGTAATGAGTGCGACTTTCAATCGTTCTCCCCGTAGGCTTGCTTGACTCGAATTGCGGCGTGCCGCTTTTAAATGAACTATGCCGGCCGATTTTTTGGGGTGCAAAGCAAAGCGTGTGCAGTGGCGTCTGAAGGCTCCGCTTCGTCCGCTTTCGCATAGCCGCCCGGCGGGCAACGGCTAGGCTCGCGTCCCGCCCCGAGTAACGATTGTTCATCCGCGACAAAAAGTGATATCAGCTTTGCCCCCTTTGTCGAGTGCGCTTCGATCCCTACACTGCATTCATCGAAGTTCAGTAGCGAGCGCCGCGCGGAATCCGACTCCCGGTACTCGCTGAGATCCCGGTCAACCTAATTGGAGGTATTGCCATGAAGACCAAACTGATTGCCGCACTGTTGATTGCATCGTCTGCTGCTGTTGCTGCCCCGGCTTTTGCGAGCGGCCTGGGTCCGGCGCCGTTCTATCGTCCCGATGTCGGCGCGCCGGCTTCGCAGCGCGGTCAAAGCGCACAAACGCTCGCGGCCGAGCAGAATGCTGCTGCCTCGGCGAACAGCGATGTGGGTGGCGTGCAGGGCGGTACCGCCGAAAGCGGCCAGCGTGTAACGGGCGGCGCGATCGATTCGCTCTATCGTGGCAACAAGTGATCGCGTCTCACGTGCCGTCGGTGCATGAACGGCTGACGGCACGCACGTTTTGCATGACCGACGGCAGGCCGGCTTCCGCCGCGCCGTCGTTGTCAGATGACCTGCTTTATCCTTCCGCTCGCCGCTATTCGTGCTGAATGGCGGTGTCTTGCTTGGCGCAAGCCCCCGCGTTTCTCACCCCGTTTCTCACCCCGATTGTTTCGATGTCTTGCGCACTGCCGCATCCGGCCGAACGCCTTACGCCGAATGGGCCTCGCACTCACATTCGATGAAAAGCTGTGCATGCTTTGAGCGCACCGTTGTGCAGCCGCACGACGAAAATTCTCGACTTCTGGGAATATCCATCTATAGTAATACTATTCGTCTTTCGGCTTCCTTTCATTTCAAGGGCCGAGCGAATGCCTCAGCGAGCAGCGGTTCGTCCTTTCACAATAAGATCGGAGACATCGATGAGCGAAGTGACTGTGGCTTATATTCCGAGGCGCTATCCATTCAATCGGGCCGACGGCCCGTTCCGCGTATCGTCGTCTCGGCTCACCTAGCCGACCGAGGCGACGGGTACACCCCACGTTCGCGTCGATTTTCTTCGCTTTAGGCCTGTTCAATCCGGGCTATTTCAGCGCAAATACCAAGCAACTCCCACTTTCCCTTCGGAAGGTCGGGTAACGGCAAGCCGGCTTCCGCGCCAAACACCGCGGATCCGGTGAAGGCTTGTTGCGGCCATCGAGGCCTCTTCTGGCGCCGCACTCGTGCACGGGTAACGAGGGCGGAGGGAGGGAATGTCCTCGCGCGAAAGACGAGCAAACGTGGGATCGAAAGGGACTATTCAGTCGCCCGTTCGTCTGAATGGTCATACTAGTTATCGTAACGTTGGGGGAAATTCGACATGAAGCAGGGGTCATTACTTCGGCGCTTGTGGCGTGCGGCGCTGCTCGGGCTTGCAGTTTTATTCGGGTGTCCGGCCGTATCGATGGCCGCCAGCTTGCCTTGCGACATTTATGCAAGTGCGGGTACCGCTTGCGTTGCGGCTCACAGCACGACACGTGCGCTGTTCGCGAACTACAACGGCCGGCTTTATCAGGTCAAGCGTGCTTCGGACAGCCAAACGAAGGATATCGGCGTGCAATCGACAGGCGGCTACGCGAAAGCCAGCGACCAGGACGCGTTTTGCGCCGGCACGACCTGCATCATCAGCGTGATCTATGACCAGACGTCGAACCACAACGACCTGACGATCGAGCCGAAGGGGGGCAACGGTGGTGCCGACAACGGAGTGCCGGCCGACGCGCTGCCGGTCACCGCGGGCGGCGTGAAGGTCTATGGCGCGTCGTTCTCGGGCGTCATGGGTTACCGCAACGTCGCGACTGTCGGGGTGGCGATGAACGGCGCGCCCGAGGCGATGTACATGGTGACCTCGGGCACGCACTACACCAGCGCGTGCTGCTTCGATTACGGCAACGCGGAAACGTCGATCACGGACACGGGCAACGGCCATATGGACGCGATCAACTTCGGTAATGAATGCTGGTTCTCGCCGTGCAGCGGCAGCGGTCCGTGGGTGCAGGCCGATCTCGAGAACGGGCTGTTCGAGTCGGGCGCCGGGCCGAGTCAGAACTCGGCCAACACGGGTAGCCCCGAGCCCTATGTGACTGCGATGCTGAAGAACGATGGACAGAGGACGTTCGCATTGAAGTACGGCAATGCGCAGAGCGGTGCGCTCACGACGAGCTACTCGGGGGCTTTGCCCACGAACGGCTATCAGCCTATGCATCAGGAAGGCTCGATCGTGTTGGGGACGGGCGGGGACAACAGCAACGGATCGATCGGTTCGTTCTTCGAAGGCGTGATGACGGCCGGGGTGCCGAGCGATGCAGCCGATAACGCGGTGCAGGCCAATATCGTGAGCGTCGGGTACGGCGGTCCGACGTCGGCTTCAGGTGCCCTGAGCGTCGACTCGACGGTCTCGCTGAACGCCACCACGCCTTGCTGTACGACGCGATACATCAGCCAGCAAAGCGGTGGCACGGCGCAAAGCGGCACGGTGGTCACCGCGGTGGTTTCGAGCAGCAGTACGACGCAGGTGGCGCAGGACTCAACGTGGATCGTGCGGGCAGGGCTTGCGGATTCGAGTTGCTACTCGTTCGAATCGCGCGACTATCCGGGCGAATTCATGCGCCACTACAACTACCACGTCTACCGGCAGCCGATGGACGGTACGCAGCAATTCCGGGAGGACGCGACGTTTTGTGCCGAAGCCGGCAAAGACGGACAAGGGTCTTCGTTCCGTTCGTACAACTACCCGACGCGATACTTGCGCCACTATAACAACACGCTCTATATCAGCAGCAATGGCGGCCCGAATGATTTCGACGCGTCCAATCTCTGGACCTACGACGTCAGCTGGCTCGTAACCAAGCCGTGGGCACCTTGAGCATGCGGGGAACGCGGCCGCGGTGAGCGCGTTGGGGCACGGGTAGCGCGAATAGCGCTACCTGTGCTCCGCGTCGTGCGGCTGAAATCGATTCGTTCGACGCGCGTGCGTTGCACGTGCGCTGTGTTGCCGAGTGTGCTTTGTTAGTACTGCTTTCTTGGCGGCATGGATCGCTTGATTTGCTTTCGCAATCGCGCTACGGCGGCCGCCTTTTTTCGCTTGCGTTTGGCGGTCGGCGTTTCGTAGGCCATGCGGGCACGCAGTTCCTTGATGAGGCCGGTGCTCTCGATCGAGCGTCGGAAACGGCGCAACGCTACATCTACCGGCTCGTTCAGTTTGGGGGTGACTGTAGTCAATGCATTCCTTGGTGGTGAGTTTGCGCAGTGGAGTGTCTTGGCGCGGGTGTTATGTGAGGACCTGCCGTACGGCGCCTCAACCGAAGCGCGCGTCCAGCCACTCCTGGGCCCAGTTTCGTGCATAGATGATGGCGTCTTCGCGCGCATCGAAGCCGGCGAGGTCGCCGCTTAGATGAACGTCGTAGGGACTGCCGTCCTCGCGACTGCCGCTGATGCGCGCATGGGCCATGTACTCGCCGTCGGCTCTACGCGGTGTCGGGTCGATGGTGAATCGTGTCGAATTGAAGCGCATCGTCGTTCCTTGCAGGATGTGGCCTGGCTGCCGATCACCGTGCCATATCCAGGACAGCGGTATGGTCCGGGCATGCGTCGATGAGCTGCTCCGCGTAAGCGGTCGAGGCACGCCGCGCGTCGCCGGCGTTTTGAAACGGCTTCGCCGATTCGAGACGGAATACGCGGCTTCGCGAGACGCCTTCTGCGCCGGCCGGCTGCTGGATACGCACGGCAGCGTCGAACCCTTCGTCGTAGTTGTGAGCGGCGCCCGGCGATGTGGGGCGATGGGGATAAACGAGCGGATAAACTTCCAGCCCACGGTAGAGACGGACAGCTGTTGACATGAGGGACCTTTGAGGCCGCATGACTGTGCGGCGGAATAGGGAAGGGGTAGAGGGACTGCGTTCAGTCTCTACACGATTGGCCGCCTAGTTCGGCCGGCGAAGAATAGGAGCGGCCCGGTTCCGGTGGGAATGGCTGCCGGGGAGGCGCCAGGAACGAGCGTGGGTCAACCAGTAGTTTCATCCTACGCGCATTCGGGGAATTGTCCAGCGAAAGTTTTTTCGCGGTCTGGCGCAGTGCTCCAAGGTGGCTCACAGCGCGAATGCGTGTATCGACGTCATGAAAGCGCTATTGCACCACCGACGCTGCCGCGGATGCGGCGCTGTGCTGCGTTGCCGATCGGCTTTGGTTGGGACCGCTAAGCTGCCCGTTCCAGCAGTTGCCCGGCGAGCAAGCCCGCATGCGGGGTGAGCGTGGAGAAATCGCGGGCGCACAGGTAGAGGCGTCGCGTGGCCCACGCTTCGGCCAGCGGCACGATCACCAAGTCGTTGCGCAGCGTGTGAGCTTGCGCTTCCGTAATGATCGAAATGCCGATCCCGGCTTCGACGTGCATCGAAACATGTTCGATGTTGCGCAACTGAATGCGGTAATCGAGTTGGCGTCCCAGCCGCGACGCGCGTTCTGCAAGATGCGTCTCGAGCGCCGTGTCGGCCACGCCAACGATAGGCTCGCCGAGAATGTCGGCAAAAGCGACCTGCGATTGCCCCGCGACGCGGTGTGCCCGGCTCGCAACCACCACGAGTTGTTCGCTGGCGATCAGGCGCGTTTGCAGCGCGCTGAAATCGGTGATGTCGGCAACGATGCCCAGGTCCGCGCGCCGGTCCACCAGCGCTTGAACGATGAACGTGCTAGGCCGCTCTTCGAGGTCGATCGACAGATCGCGATGCGAAGCCAGAAATCGGCAAAGCTGCGGCGGCAGAAACGCAGCCATTGCTGACGTGTTGGACAGCAATTTGATTCGGCCTTTGAGGCCCGTTGCATAAGTGCGCAATTCTCCGCGCATTTGTTCGACCTGGCCGAGAATTGAGCGTGCATGCTGGAACAATGCTTCACCGGCGGCGGTGGCACGCACGCCGCGACGGTTGCGCTCCAGCAGCGGTGCGCCCAATTCGGTTTCCATGCCGGCAATGCGTTCGCTGACCGACGCGAGTGCGAGATGCATCGTGCGGGCGCCTTGGGTGAGGCTGCCGCACTCCACCACGGTGACGAACAGCCGCATATCGGTCAGGTCGAAGCGCACGGCGATGCCTTTCTGCATTCGGGAATGCCGAAGTCTAGCAGCGGAATTGCCAGATTGTGAGCGGCTAAAGCGGCGATTAATATCATTAGCCGTAGATGCTTCGATTTCTGTCGCAGCTGCCGTGCCTTCGCCACAGTCAAATGTCGTTAGAACGAATGTGGTCTTTTTCGCGAAAATTTCTGCGTCGACGCATTCCTTCCGTTGATGCAATCCGAGGAGCCCACGATGCTTTCAGCCCTGCTCGAAACGATTGGCGCCCTTGCGATCTTGGGCAGCCTCGCAGTCAAGTTGCGTATGCTGAGAGGTGAGTGCCGAGGCAATGTATCGAGGCGAGGACGATCGATGGCTCATCGTTCGCCCGACGCGACTGCTGATCAGCGATTGCTCGGGAAAGGGAGATGACGGGTACCCATAGACGATGATACGGGCGTTCCTACCTTGGTTTGCTCATTGCGGCAGGCACGAGTCGACGAGCGTCCTTCAGCAATAGCAGCAATTGCTGCTCTCGCACCGGTGAAGCGTCGAATCCGAAACGCAAATAAAACCGAGCTGCATCCTCATCGATCGGGTGTGTCAGCAGCGCGCGAATGCCGACTTCTTCGGCGATGGCCACTGTACGCCGGATTGCATCTTGCAGCATGCCAATTCCGACACCACGACCATGATCCTGCATTGCCACCGCCAGCCGAGCGAGGATGACCACAGGGATTGGATAAGCTCCCATCCCTTTGCGGACTCGATCGGGTGGCTCAATCGTATCGATGTCCCCATTGATTTGTGCGCGATCTCGGCTGCACGGCGCAGCACTGCTTCCTGCTGCGGCGTGGGCCGCAAACCCAGGCGAGCGGAACGGTAGGTCTGCTCATGAAATTCTCCTTCAGATGTACGCCATGTTGGCACAAAAGGCGTACATCTTCTGTCGATATACAAACGGACTGTCCCTTTTTCAATGCTGTATCTTTGTTGCACCCAAAGGCTGCTCCTGCGTCTGAAACCCGACGGCGCCGAGGCTGGAAGTGGCACGACGAAGCTTGGCAACTGGTACGCAACTGTTTTGCCCCGGAGGCCGCAGATTGCGATGCTGGCACGTGTGCGGACCCTATTGCCAGTGCTGATGCCGTTGGCTCGCGACAGCGATCACCACGCTGCCCCACCCGCACCTCGCTAAGGGGAATCCCTGCGCCGTGTCCGGTCAGCGGGCCGACTTGAAGATCGACAACTCACTCAGCACCTTCTGCAACCGCTGTAACGCCACAGACGCGATGCGATCCGCGCGGATGATCAACTGGACCTCCGCGGATTCGAGTACCGGATTGTCGATCTTCACCGTGACAAGCTCACCCGCCTCGACTTCGCGCGCGACGGCCCGCTCCGACATGAACGTGACGCCGGCGTGGGCCTTCACGTGGTTCTTCAGGGTAGCTAGCGAGTTGGTGACCAGCACCGGGGTGAACTCGATCTTGTCCGCGAACTCCGCTGCGCGCAGCAGTTTGCGCAGGCCGAACTGCTCCTGCATCAACGCGACGGGCCAGGGCAGAACGTCCTTGAGCGTTAACGCCGTCTTGCGCGCAGCCAGCGGGTGTCCGGGCCAGGCCACGAGCCGAACCGGCTGGCGCTGTGCTTTCAGCACACGAATGGCGCTGTCCTGCGGCGCGCAATACGCGATGCCGATGTGAGCTTCATGCTGCGCGACCATGCGTACGACCTCATGGCTGCTGACCCGATCGAGCGTCACGTTGATCTTCGGGTACTTGCTGCAGAACTCGAAGCTGATCGCACGGCTCAGTTCCTCCAGAAACCCTTCACCCGTTACGACGCGTATTTCGCCGCGCTGCAGCCCCTTCAGCTCGTTCAGGCGCATGTGCAGCGTATCTTCACTCGCCCAACGTTCGCGGCAGTGTTCCAGTACGAGCGCGGCGGTCTCGGTGGGCACAACATTGCGGCCGCGCCGCTCAAGCAGCTTGCAACCCAGCTCGATTTCGAGCTGCTGAATTTGACGCGTGACCACGGAAGGCTCGACATCGAAATTCTCGGCCGCCGCGCGTATCGAGCCGGCTGACACCGTTTCGTAAAAGTAGCGCAAGCGCCGTTCATTGATGCCAGGCGGAATGGGCGACACGGCGGCTCCTCGAGCAGGTGAGTCAAGATGCACCAGAATTGTTGCCTAAAAGACAACGAAAATCCATCAAGTCCGACATTGTTCCCTGAGTTTTGTGATTGCACACTGGGCGACAAATAGGCTCACGCGCGGAGGTGGCAAGACGCCCCGCGACACCAGGAGGAAACAAAGTTGGACAGGGCTGAAGTTGCGCTGCCACCCACGGCAGCGGCCGGTGCGAGTCCGGCGCTCGCGGGCATCTATCGCCGCGTTACCTGGCGTCTGCTGCCGTTTCTGCTGCTGTGTTATGTGCTCGCGTATCTCGACCGGGTCAACATCAGCTTCGCGAAGTTGCAGATGCAGCACGACCTCGGCATGAACGATGCCGTCTACGGATTCGCTGCCGGCGTGTTCTTTCTCGGCTACATGCTGCTCGAGGTGCCCAGCAACCTGCTGCTCGAGAAGATCGGCGCGCGCAAGACGATCGGCCGCATCATGGTGCTGTGGGGTATCACGTCTGCCTCCATGCTGTTTGTGCACGACGCGAAGAGCTTCTACTTTCTGCGCTTTCTCCTCGGCGCGTTCGAGGCCGGCTTCGCGCCTGGGATGATCCTCTACCTGACGTACTGGTTCTCAGACGCGCGCCGTGCGCGCGTGATGGCGGTCGTTCTGATGGCGGGGCCGGTGGCAGGAATCGTCGGCGGCCCGCTGTCGACCTGGATCATGCGCACACTCGGCAACGTGCATGGACTCGCGGGCTGGCAATGGCTCTTTCTTGCGGAGGGGCTGCCGTGCGTGGCGCTGGGCGTGATCGCATTCTGGTTCCTCGACGACTCGCCGCGCGACGCGAGCTGGCTCACCGCGGGCGACATGGCCTTGCTCGCGGAGGATCTGCGCGCATCGAGCCAGCGCAGTCGGCATAGCGCGTTCGGCTTGGCGCTGCGCGACCCGCGCATCTACGGCATGGCGTTCATCTATTTCTGCATGATCTGCGGCCTGTACACGGTCAGTTTCTGGCTGCCCTCGATGCTCAAGGCCGTGGGCGTCAACGACACCGTCCGACTCGGCTGGCTCTCCGCCTTGCCCTATCTCGTGACCGTCATGGCCGTGCCGCTTATC
>CBJMQH010000110.1:0-12445 GCA_966431825.1 uncultured Trinickia sp. | reverse complement strand
GCCGACGAATGGTGGCTCGTGATCAGCCAGCCCTGCTTTGGGCTGAACCGATAGGTGAAGGTGTAGCGGGCGTGAACGACGGTGCCGTCCTTGAACGTGAAGTCGTAAAGGCCGGTGTCGAAAGCCGTGTTGCAATCGATGCCGATCTCTGCGCGCTTGACGATCCTTCCCGTCGGCACCTTTTTCAGGAACAGCTTGAAATAGGCGATTTTGTCGCTGTCGTCCGTGTACGGTCCGTCCTCAACGGTGGGCAACAGCACGGAGCCGTTCGCGTAGTTGTCACGGACAACGGTTTCCGGATTACCGGTCTTGAGCGACGCATTCCAGCGGTCGAACAATTGTTTGATTTCGCCTTCGCTCACCGCCACGCATCGGGCGGGAATCGTTTTGGGCTCCGTGGCGTTTTGAGCATGTGCTGACGCTGCGATGAGCGCGAGGCAGGTCAGTAGAACGGGTGTTTTCATCGAACGGCTCGCTTTGACGATGACGGCGCTTTCGCCAGTGCATGCCCGGTGCTGACGCCTTGACGTCGGCGCGGCATATCGGCGGTTCTCCGATCGACTCAGCGTGGTTTGCCCGGCGGTCGATCGCACCCGTGCTACATGGGCGGTCTTCACGATAGCCGCGCGATCGCTGCCCAGCAACGGCTAACGCCGCGTTTGCGCCCGCCCCTCGTCTCATGTCCCAGCATGTCGGCGGTCGCGTCCGACAGCGTGGTGCGCCGACCGATTTACTGCACGCGACGCGCAAAGCGCAGCGAGAACGTCGTCTGCAGGTTCGGCACGCTTTCGACGCTGCACTCGCCGTCGTGCTCGTCCATGATTGACTTGACGATCGCGAGCCCGAGGCCGGTACCGGCGGCGGAGTTGTGGCGGGCCGGGTCCGCCCGGTAGAAGCGGTCGAAGATGCGGGCAAGATGCTGGCTGCCGATCCCGGGGCCGCAGTCGGTCACCGACAGCCGCGCGTACGCTGCCTCGTTACGACAGGTGATCGTGACGGTCGAGCCTGTCGGGGCATGCGCGAGCGCATTCGAAAGCAGGTTGCTGAGCGCGCGCTGGACGAGCAGCGGGTCGCCTTCGAAACTGCTTTGCCCAAGCACCGAGATCGTGATGCCGAGGTCGTCCGCCATCGACTCGTAGTAGCCCGCGACACGTCGCGCTTCGGTATGCGCATCGACGAGCCGGAACTGTGCCTTGCGCTGGCGTGCATCGGCGCGCGCGAGGAACAGCATATCGTCGACCATTCGCGAGAGCCGCTGAAACTCTTCAATGCTCGATTCGATGATGGCCCGATATTCGCCGTTCGCCCTGTCTTGCGAAAGCGCGACCTGGGCTTGCGCGAGCAGATTCGTGAGGGGCGTGCGGATGTCATGCGCAAGGTCGGACGAGAATTGCGCGAGTTGGGTGAACGACTGATCGAGCCGCGCCAGCATCCGATTGAATGCGAGGCTCAGCTCGCGCAGTTCGCCCGGCATGTCGTCGGTGGGCATCGCGTGTGCGAGCCGGCTGCTCGAGATTTCGTCGGCACGTGCGGCGAGCCGCGCGAGCGGCCTCAACGCGAACGATGCGATGCGCAGGGCAAGCATGGCGGCCATGAACGTGCCGCCCAGCACGCCGAGCGCAACGCAGACGGCGCAGGCGCGCAGGAACGCATGTGCGCCGCGATAGTTGCGTTGAACCACGACGCGCAACGGTGGCGCGGCTGTATCGGCGATGCGCGCCGCGACGACGAGCGAGCGCCAGCCATGCATGTCGTTGCCGACGAACACGGGTGTCTCGCCGGGCCGGGCCGCCAGTACGTTCGGGTCGACGATGAACGTACCGCTCTTGGCGAGCACGGTGCCGTCCGGCCCCAGAACGGCGATCCGCAGATCGTCATCGCCGCCGCGCGGCCAGTGCGTCGCGGGGTTTTGCGCACGTACTTCGTTCAGCGAACGAAGCGGGGCCAGCCGCGAGACCGTGCCCACGAGACTCACCTTCATCTCATGCTCGAACGAGCGGGCGATCGACGCGGACAGCAACTCGTAGAGGGCAATACCGCTCAGCGCGAGGATGATCGAGGTCGAGGCGGCAAACGACAGCGCGAGCCGGGCGCGCATCGTCTTTGGCAGAAACCGCGCGATCATGCCGGCAACGATGCGTCGTCGCGCAGCTCGAGCACATAGCCCATTCCGCGGACGGTATGGATGAGCTTCGGATCGTAGTCGTCGTCGACTTTCGCGCGCACACGCCGGATGGCCGCGTCAACCACGTTGGTATCGCTGCTGAAATTGATGTCCCAGACTTGCGAGGCGATGATCGAGCGCGTGAGGATCTCGCCCTCGCGCCGCATCAACAACCATAGCAGTGCGAACTCCTTGGCCGTCAGCAGGATCGTGCGGCCCTGCCGCCGTGCCTTGCGGCGCACGAGATCGAGTTCGAGATCGGCCACGCGCAGCACCGAGGTTTCGGCCGCCTGTCCGCGCCGCAGCAGCGAGCGGATGCGCGCGAGCAACTCGACGAAGTCGAACGGCTTCACGAGGTAATCGTCGCCGCCGAGCTCCAGCCCTTTGACGCGGTCATCGACATCGTCGCGTGCGGTCAAAAACAAGACGGGCGTTCTATGCGTTTTGCGCAATTCCTGAAGAATGGCCCAGCCGTCTTTGCCCGGCAGCATCACATCGAGCACCGCGAGATCGTATTCCTCGGTTTGCAGTTGATGCAATCCGGTAATTCCGTCCGCTGCAACGTCGCAGACGAAGCCGGCTTCGGTCAATCCTTGCTTTAAATAGGTTCGGGTCTTGGGCTCGTCTTCTACGATCAAAATCTTCATTCTTGCTTGAGAACGCGCATGATTCGATGTCGATTGCCAAGGCGGGACGAACGTGGCGCTAATGAACATGCGGACATTGCTGTGTTGAGCGAGGTGGATAGACTCCCACTGTCGTCAATGGTTCCGCCTGGGACCGCAGTTGTGGATTTTTCTTCTGACTCTCCGAATAGATCGAATTGCGCCCCAAATCGATGCATGGGTCGACGACGTCAAATGACAAAATCGTCATGTCGCCATCATCTTCAGGCAGCGGCCGCTACGCAGAATTGGTCATGACGATTTCGTCACTGTGATCTCGCATCGGAGAGCGTCCGATGCAATTTCCGTATTCGGAGGTGGCCATGACTTTTACCAAGCGGATGTTGCTTCAGAACGTGGCGTGGGCCAAAGAGGCGTCCGGGCGCGACCCGCAGCTCTTCGAGCGGCTGCGCCATGGACAAAGCCCGAGCGTGCTCTGGATCGGCTGCGCGGACAGCCGCGTGCCTGCCGAGGTGCTGACCGGCACACAGCCAGGCGAATTGTTCGTGCACCGGAACATCGCGAACCTGAGCCTGCCGTACGACCACAACACGATGAGCGTCGTCGAATATGCCGTGCGCGTGCTCAACGTGGCGGACATCGTCGTCTGCGGGCACTACGGCTGCGGCGGCGTGCGCGCGGCGCTCGATACGCCGCATCAGCATTTGCCTTACGTCGAGCACCATATCAGCGTGCTGCGATGGCTCGCCCGCCGGCACCGCGCCGAGCTCGATGCACTGGCCACGCTGGACGAGCGCGCCAATCGCCTGTCCGAGCTGAACGTGCTCGAACAGGTCCGTACGCTGCGCACGATGCCGGTGGTCCGCGATGCGCAGCACGCGTTGAAGTTGCATCCGTGGGTGTTCGATGTGCGCGAAGGCCTCATCAAGACGCTGCCGATGCCGGCGCAGGACGAAGTGCTGCCCGTCGTCGCATCGCCGCTCGGCTGGTCGGAATTCTCCCAGCCGGTCGCCGCTACGGCCTGAGGGACGCGCGTCCGCGCGGGCCCTGCCGCAAATCAATATCGATTGCCTTGTGCCTTTATCGAGCCGCGTCGTGCCGCCCGCCGGCCCGCGGCTCCTTTTTCGTTTTCTCATCTGCCATGAACATAAGGAACCCTGACTTCATGACGACCCTGCGCAAAGACGCGTTCGCCGGCACCGTGGTGTTCCTCGTCGCGTTGCCGTTGTGCCTGGGCATTGCGCAGGCTTCGGGCGTCGCCCCGTTCGCCGGTCTGCTGGCCGGGATCATCGGCGGTCTCGTGATCGCACTCGTGAGCGGCTCGTCGCTGAGCGTGAGCGGACCGGCCGCCGGCCTGATCGTGATCGTAGTCGAAGGGCTTGCCGACGTCGGCTCGTTCCCCGCCTTCCTGGCGGCGGTGCTCGTCGCCGGTGCGATGCAGGCTGCGTTCGGCGCGTTGAAAATGGGCCGGTTCGCCGCGTATGTGCCGTCTCCTGTCATCAAGGGGATGCTCGCCGCAATCGGGCTGTTGCTGATCATCAAACAGCTGCCCTCGCTGGCGGGGCTGTCGGGCACGGCGGCGGCCGCGCATGCCGCATCAGGCAGCGCGGTCGGTTTCGTCGACACGCCGTTCGGGTCTGCTTCGATCACCGCCCTCGGCATCGGGGTCGTTTCTCTCGCGATGCTGTTCGCGTGGGATTCGCCGCTCGTGCGGCGCATGCGCGTCTTGTCGATGATTCCAGCCCCGCTCGCTGTCGTCGCATTGGGTATTGCTGCGACGTTGCTCGTGGATACGTTGGCACCGCAATTCGCGCTCGCCACGGGTTATCGGGTCCACCTTGCGCCGCTCGATTCGCTGGCCGCGGTCAGCAGCGTGCTGACGGCACCCGATCTGAGCGCGCTTACTCATCTGAACGTGTGGCGCCTCGCCGGAACGCTTGCGATTGTCGCGAGCCTCGAAACCCTGCTGAGTCTGGAAGCGATCGAGCGGCTCGATCCGCGCAAACGCTCGGCGTCGCCTGATCGCGAACTCTGTGCGCAAGGCATCGGCAACATGCTGGCCGGCTTGCTCGGCGCGCTGCCGATCACGGCTGTGATCGTGCGCAGCTCGGCGAACCTGCATGCAGGCGCCCAGACGCGCGCGTCGGCGGTGATCCACGGGGTCCTGCTGGTTGCGAGCGTTTTTGCATTGACGGGCCTCTTGAATCTGATCCCGCTTGCGAGCCTCGCCGCGATCCTGATTGCAACGGGTGTGAAGCTTGCGAAGCCCGCGTTGTTCGTCGAGTCCGCGAAGCGCGGCGTACACGTGGCGCTTCCGTTCATCGCGACGATCGTCGGGGTACTGGCGACCGACTTGCTCGCCGGCATCGCTTGCGGGCTGGCTGCGAGCGCGGTACTCGCGCTCGGTACCGCGCTGCGCCGGCCGTTCTCGCTCGCACGTCACGGCGACGAGTTCCTGCTGTCGTTCCGCAAGGACGTGAGCTGCGTCATCAAGGCCAAGCTGCAACGCCGGCTCGCCGAGCTGCCAGACCATGCCTCGCTTGTCGTCGATGCGGCACGCGCCGACTTCGTCGACCCGGAAGTGCACGACGTCATCGCCGAGTTCGCATCGCGCTCGGCCGCTCGCGGGGTGTCGGTGACCTGGCGTTAGCGCGCCCGCCATTGCCTTCGGCCGCATCGAGGGATGCGGCCCGCCTATCGACGCGCACTGCCCGCACGCTCGGGCGGTGCGCGACGTCGTTTCAGGCCGGCTTGCGCAGTTTGCGCAGGCGCCAGATGAGGCTCGACGTATCGAGCCGGTTGCCGCCGAGCGCCTGCACGTCGCCGTAGAATTGATCGACGAGTGCCGTCATCGGCAGCGTGGCACCGTTTCGTTTCGCTTCGTCGAGGCAGAAGCCGAGGTCCTTGCGCATCCAGTCGACGGCGAAGCCGAAATCGAACTTGTCCTCGATCATCGTTGCGCCGCGGTTGTCCATCTGCCAGCTCGCTGCGGCGCCCTTGCCGATCACTTCGAGCACGCGCGCCATGTCGAGCCCTGCACGCTCCCCGAAATGGATGGCTTCCGCGAGCCCCTGCACGACCCCCGCGATGCATATCTGATTGACCATCTTGGTGAGCTGGCCGGCGCCGGCGGGCCCAAGCCGCGTGACGGCCACGGCGTAATGAGCGAGGACGGGCGCTGCGCGTTCGAAGGCCGCCGGCTCGTCGCTGCCGCACATGATCGTGAGCTTGCCGTTCTTCGCCCCGGCTTCGCCGCCCGAAACGGGGGCATCGATGAAGTCGATTGCAAGGCTGGCTGCGGCCTGCGCGAGTTCGCGTGCCACGTTCGCCGACGCTGTCGTGTGGTCGGCAAACAGCGTGCCGCGCGCCATGCCGGCGAACGCGCCGTCCTCGCCGAGCGTGACGCTGCGAAGATCGTCGTCATTGCCGACGCAGGCAAGCACGAGATCGACGCCCGAGGCGGCCTCGCGCGGCGTGCGCGCCGCCCGGCCGCCATACTCTCCGACCCAGCGCTCGGCTTTGGCGTAGGTGCGGTTGTAGACCGTGACGTCGAGCCCGGCCCGAGCGAGATGTCCGGCCATCGGGTAGCCCATGACGCCAAGGCCAAGAAACGCGACGCGCTGGATCGGTGCGAGAGGGGATGGGTTCTGAGCGGTCACTGCGGCTCCTTCTCTGACATGGGGTTGGGGTAGCCACATTATGTCAGCGTGCGCGAGGGCCGTGCTTCGTCGCCGGGGCTGCCGGGGGCTGGCCGAACCATCGGAGGAAACGATGGAAGCGATCCGCAATCGCGATTTCACATTGCATCCTCGGGCGTCTACGATGCGTCTGTCGTGGCGCCGGCCGCACGCCGGGCCGCACGGTCAGGAGGCAAGCCGATGGATCACACGCACCGTACGCAGGACGAGCGGCTCGAAGTGAAGACGACGACGTGCTACATGTGCGCGTGCCGCTGCGGGATCCGCGTGCACCTGCGCGACGGCGCGATCCGCTACATCGACGGCAATCCGGCCCATCCGCTGAACCAGGGCGCCATCTGCGCGAAAGGCGCGGCCGGGATCATGAAGCAGTATTCGCCGGCGCGGCTGACGCAGCCGCTCGTGCGCAAACCCGGTGCCGAACGCGGCAGCGCGCAGTTCGAGCCGATCAGTTGGGAGGCTGCGCTCAGCCAGCTTGAAACGCGGCTTGCGCATTTGCGCGCGACGGACCCGAAGCGCTTTGCGCTGTTTACGGGCCGCGACCAGATGCAGGCGCTGACCGGGCTCTTTGCGAAGCAATTCGGCACGCCTAACTACGCGGCGCACGGGGGCTTTTGCTCGGTGAACATGGCCGCCGGGATGATCTATACGGTCGGCGGTTCGTTCTGGGAGTTCGGCGGGCCGGACCTCGCCCGGGCAAAGCTGTTCTTCATGATCGGGACAGCCGAGGATCACCATTGTTTTTCGCGGGCGGCGCCGCGCTTGCCGTGGTGTTGGGCGTGCTGGGGCTTGCAGCATCGTTCTTCCACCTCGGCCATCCCGAACGAGCGTGGCGCGCCGTTGCGATGTGGCGCACCTCGTGGCTCTCTCGCGAGTGCCTGTGTCTGCCGCTGTTTCTTGCGACCACCGGCGCTTACGGACTGGCGCATGCGCTCGGGTGGCATGGAGCGTGGCTCGTCGGTGCGGCGGCGGCGATCGCGGCGGCCGCGCTCTTTGTTTGCACGGCCATGATCTATGCGTGTCTGCCGGTGTTGCAGGAATGGGCAAGTCCGCTCACGCTCGCGAACTTCGTGCTGCTCGGCTGTGCGTCCGGCGCGATGCTCGCTGCACGGTTCGCGGTTCAATTTGCTTCCGGACTCGTGCAGGCGCTCAGCATCGTGGCCGTTGTGCTTACGCTTACCGGCGGCGTCTGCCGAATGGCGATGCTGCGCCGCAATGCGAGACTCGTCCATCGATCGACGCTGACGACGGCAACGGGCATCGCCTCGGACCGCATTGTGCAGACCTCGCGCGGATTTACCGCACAGGCGTTCAATACGCGCGAATTCTTTCTCGGGCGCTCGGCACGCGAGCTGCTGTCGGTCAGATGGGCGTTCCTCGGCGGTGCGTTCGCTGTTCCGGTTGCGCTTGCGCTGTGGGCCCGGTTGCGGCCGGAGGCCGCGGCGGCCATCCTCGGGCTTGCGTGTGGCGTGCAATACGCGGGGCTCGTGGCCGAGCGTTGGGCGTTTTTCGCCGAGGCAAGGCACCCGCAGAATCTCTATTACGGACGCGGGTGATTCAGGAGTGCTGAAGGCTGCGCGCAGTCCTACAATCTGGTAATCGCGGCG
This sequence comes from uncultured Trinickia sp., assembly GCA_966431825.1. GTDB lineage: Bacteria > Pseudomonadota > Gammaproteobacteria > Burkholderiales > Burkholderiaceae > Trinickia. The sequence goes on along the minus strand of CBJMQH010000110.1, from coordinate 4,350 downwards.
CTACTGCTGCGATGGCGAAGGAGGCCGTCATGTACGACACCTCGATCGGGTCCATGTTGATGGTGGTGCTGTTCGTTTGCGTGGCGCTTGCCTTGGCGACGCGTTATCAGACAGAGCACCCGTTGCACGATTTGCGACGTTGGTTCGACGCGCACCACTGGCTCGGGCGGCGGCATCGCCATTGACGGCGTATGGCCGTCGGCCGGCCGGCTCAGGCCGCGCCGAGCGCGTGCAGTATTGCTTTGCCCTGATCGGTGATCGCGAAGCGCATGCTGCCGGACTCCGCTTCATAGCGGCAGGCAAGCCCGGAGTGCTGCAGCGTTGCGGCATCGTGCGGCGCGCAGGCGGCATCGATCGGGCCCTGGCGCAACAGCAGCAGGGCAGCCATTTCATGCGCACTGAGGCAGCGCGCGGCGCTTGAGGCGAAAGCGGGTCCGCCGCGATTCATGTCCATTCTCTCCTTCGGTTCATTCATACCTGCGCTTCGACGCCGGCATCGACACGTCAGCAAATCCCGGCCCGCGGCAATGTTGCTCGAACGCCGGTCGTGGCCTTAGAGGCGGGCGTGCTGCGAGCGGCTGACGAGCTTAGCGCGCCAATGTTGCAGCGATGTGTAACGTAGGCAGCCCCGGGGCGTGGGGCTCATCGGCGAGGGGCGTGCGAGCCTGCAACTCGATGGCTTCGATTGTAGGAATCGGCTGTGTCGCGCCACAAGCAAAATGCCCGTAAAGATTTGTTCGGAAAATATCAACGCGGCGTGAGTGCGAGCAGGCTCACCGGTGACGATCGAGCCGTCTAGCTTTCGAAGTCGAGATTGCCGAGCAGCACCCGTGCGTCGGCTTGCGAGCAAGTGGCGAGGTCGATCGAGCGGGCGTCTTGCCATGCCGTGAGCTTGCGTGGCAGGGCGTTCAGGTAGCGGCTGAAGCGCGTCCCCCCGTGAGGCGCGAGAAGGCGCGCTATTTCATCGGCGTCCCAGGTCAGACGCAGGTTTAGCGGGTGCGGATAAGCACGATGCCGTGGGGTCTCCGGGGCGGCGACGCTGACCGTCGTCGGCTGGTCGATGCCGCCGTAGGGGATGACGTCGACTTGTACCGAGGGGCCCAGCAGATCGGCGATTGTCCGCGCGATGCGCGGGGCGAACTCGGTGTCGAAGCGACGGGCTGTCGTGGGATTCATCAGCGGTACGAATCACTGCGGTAGGTCGGCCGATCGTAGCACGCTGCGCATCGCCCGGCCGGCCTGCGCGCCTCACCACGTGCGACGGACCCTGTCCCCTATACTCCCGGCTTAACCAATGGGAGCCCCTATGAGTCATACGGTCACGAGCGTCGAGCAGCTCGAAGCGATCTACGGTCAGCCACACGAGCGGGCAGTCTTGAAAGAGGTCGACTGCCTGAACGAGGACTACCAGGCGTTCGTGCGCGCTTCGCCGTTCGTCGTGATCGGTTCGGTCGGCGAGGGCGGCACCGACTGCTCGCCGCGCGGCGAGGCAGCGGGCTTCGTCGACATCGTGGACGCGCGTACGCTCGCGCTGCCCGACCGTCCGGGCAACAATCGGGTCGATACGCTCCGCAACATCGTTGCGGACCCGCGCGTGTCGCTGCTGTTTCTCGTTCCGGGCGTCGGCGAGACGCTGCGCGTGAACGGCCGGGCCGAGATCACCGTCGACCCTGCGCTGCTCGAGCGATACAGCGTGCAGGGCAAGCTGCCGCGCAGCGTGATCGTCGTTCACGTGGATGCCGTCTATTTTCATTGCGCGAAGGCGATCGTTCGCTCGTCGCTCTGGGACCCGGCCCTGCACCGCGCGCGTGAAACGCTGCCGAGCGCGGGGGCGATGCTCAAACGTCTCGCCGGTGAGGGGTTCGACCAGGAGAGCTACGAACGCGGGGCGGCCGAGCGTTTGCGCGCGGGGCTCTACTGAACGGCATACACGAAGGCAATTGCAACGGCCTTCGTCTGATTTTTCTCGCCCGTCGGCCATCGCGCAGGCACGCGGGTCCAACCTCGTGCTCCTGACCACAGCCTGAATAGGAGGCCGAGATGATGATTGTGCCAATCACCGCCAAGGCGACGCGCCCGACGCGTTCAACGGCCGACTGCGACCGCTTCGTGATTGCCCATTCGAATGTAGTAACATTGCTACATTCGAGGGAGGGCGATATGACGATGACAACGATATCGAGCCGTGCATTCAATCAGGATGTGACGGCTGCCAAGCGGGCAGCGGAAGACGGGCCGGTGTTTATCACTGACCGTGGGCGACCAGCGCATGTGCTGCTCAATATCGATGCTTACCGACGGTTGACCGGGGCGCGCCGGAGCATCGTTGACGCGCTGGCGGCGCCGGGGCTTGGCGACATCGAACTGGACATTGCGCTCTCGCGTGCGTTGCCGCGTGCGGCGGAGTTCGATTGATGTATCTGCTCGACACTAACGTCGTGTCCGAACTGCGCAAGGCGGGGGCGGGGCGGGCGGATGCGAACGTGGTGGCGTCGCTGTCGCGGTTCGATGCGTCGGTGCTCTACATTTCGGCGATTACGTTGATGGAGCTGGAGTTGGGCGTTCGCAGGCTCGAACGCCGCGATGGCGCGCAGGCTGGACTGTTGCGCGCATGGATTGAGACGCGCGTGATTCCGGAGTTTTCGGGGCGGACCTTGGTGGTCGATGCAGCGATTGCGCGCCGTTGCGCGCAGCTGCATGTACCCGACCCATGCGCGGAGCGCGATGCCTACATTGCGGCGACGGCGCTCGTTCATGGGATGACGCTCGTCACGCGCAATATCGACGACTTTTCGTCGACGGGCGTGGCGCTGCTCAATCCGTGGGATGGAGCGAAGTGATCGACGCTCGGGTCTGCGCTGGTCCCCCCGACAGGAATCGAACCTGTATCTAGCGCTTAGGAGGCACTTGTTCTATCCATTGAACTACGGGGAGGACGGGACCGGGTGCAGCAGGGGCCGGAATGCGCCGGCGCGGGCAGAGTATAGCAAAGACCCCGCTCAACGCGCGACCGGGCGCAGCGCCCAGCTGCTGCGTCAGAACTCGACTACTGCGAATTCGGCCTTCGATACATCGCAAAGCGGGCAGCGCCACGTATCCGGAATATCCGCGAACCGCGTGCCGGCGGCAATGCCCTCGTCGGGCAGCCCTTCTTCCTCGTTATAGATCCACCCGCAAATCACGCAGACCCAACTCTTGAACTCGGTGACTTCGCTCACGACTTCCAACCCTCGATCCATCGACAAAAACCCAATACCCTAGCGCCGCGCCGGCAAATCCACATCGGACGAATCGCCGCACCGGCCACATGACGCGAAAGTCCGCGATTTTACCTAAAACGCGGCAGGCCCGGCTCGAACGCGCCCGGCCGGTACAATGAGCGTTTCGACTTTTTCCGCGCATCGCGCACTGTCCATGTCGCTTTACACCATCACCGGCGCGCAGCTCGCGTTCGGCCACGTCGCACTGCTCGATCACGCCGACTTCTCGCTCGAAGCCGGCGAGCGCGTCGGGCTCATCGGCCGCAACGGCGCCGGCAAATCGTCGCTGCTGAAGATCGTCGCGGGGCTCATGCAGCCCGACGATGGCCTCATCACGCGTGCACAGGGCCTGCGTACCGTATATGTGCCGCAGGAGCCCGATTTCGACGCCGACGCTTCGGTTTTCGATACCGTCGCCTCGGGTCTGACCCAAGCGCGTGCAGCGCTCGACGAATACGACGCCGTCGCGCACGCGCTCGCCCAAACACCGGAAGGCGCCGAGCACGACGCACTGCTCGCGCGCATGAACACGCTGCAATCGGCGCTCGACGCATCCGACGCCTGGAACTGGCGCACCCGCGTCGCCACGACGCTTGCCCAGCTGAATCTCGACGGCGAACTGCGCATCAATGCGCTCTCGGGCGGCATGCAAAAGCGCGTCGCCCTCGCGCGCGGGCTCGTCGTCGATCCCGACATCCTGCTGCTCGACGAACCGACCAACCACCTCGATTTCGACGGCATCCGCTGGCTCGAAGATCTGCTCGTCGCCTCACGCGCAGGCCTTTTCTTCATCACGCACGATCGCGCGTTCCTCGATCGCGTCGCCACCCGTATTGTCGAACTCGATCGCGGCCGCCTGCTCTCTTACCCGGGCAACTTCTCGGCCTACCAAGAGCGCAAGGCGCAGCAACTCGAAGTCGAGCGCGTCGAGAACGAGAAGTTCGACAAGCTGCTCGCGCAGGAAGAAGTCTGGATTCGCAAGGGCGTCGAGGCGCGGCGCACGCGCAGCGTCGGCCGGATCGCCCGGCTCGAACAGATGCGCCACGAGCGCGCCGAGCGGCGTAACGTGCAGGGCAACGTCAAGCTCGAT
>CBJMQH010000109.1:0-12445 GCA_966431825.1 uncultured Trinickia sp. | reverse complement strand
CAGACTGAGGTGGCCCAAAAGGTCATCGCGCGCCACCGTTGCGGGAGCGCGTGCAGCCGCACGCCGTCGACCGGCGTGCAGCCCATGCGTCGTTCGAAACGCTTGTTTGCACGTTCGCTACTCCTTCGGCGCTCGCTGCTTGAGCGAAACCGAAAAATCCGATTTTAGAAACGCGCAATTGTATCAGTGCCGGGTTCGACGCGCTGCCTGGCTCGGCCGACCGTTGTCAATTCGACGAAACGATGACGAAAATTACCAGCGTAATCTTTCATTCTCCCAACACACCCCCTTCGTTTGGACTGCAAACGGACGACGGTTCGCCGTCGGCGGGGGCCTGGCCCGATGACGCGACGCAGCAAGTCATGTATCTTGTTCTTCATCGGTGCCGCGAATGTCGGGGTGCCGCGAGGGTGGTCCCAACGATCTCGGGTCAACAGGGCGCGCGCAGCGCGAAGCGTAGCGAACATGAAAAACGTCCTCAGCATTCAACCGCACGTGGTGTTCGGCCATGCCGGGAACAGTGCGGCCGTCTTTCCGTTGCAACGTCTCGGCGTGAACGTGTGGCCGCTGGACACGATGCAGTTCTCGAACCACATGCAGTACGGCCACTGGGCCGGCAGCGCGATCGACCCGCCGCAGATGGCCGAGCTCGTCGAAGGTATCGGCGCCATCGGCATGCTGCGCCGCTGCGATGCGATCCTTTCGGGCTATTTGAGTTCGACCGCGCATGCGCAGGCGGTCATCGACATCGTCCGGACCGTCAAGTCCACGAATCCCGCTGCGTGGCATTTCTGCACGCCGGTGATCGGCGCCGGGGCCGGCGCGAGCGTCGACGAGTACCTGCTCCAGACGATGCCCGAGATCGCCGATGGGCTTTCCCCCACTCACGACGCACTGCAAAAACTCGTCGGCCGCACGATCGAGACGGTCGACGAAGCCGTGGTCGCCTGCCGGGAAGTGCTGCGCCGCGGGCCGAAGGTGATCCTGCTCAAGCAGTTGCTCGATCGCAACAGCCCGGCCGACCGCGTCAACCTGCTCGTCGTGACACATCACGAAGCCTGGATGAGCCAACACCCACGCTATCCGTTCGCGCGCCAGCCCGTGGGCGTGGGCGAGCTGACGAGCGCTGTCTTCGTGGCAAGGCGGCTCGCCGGGGACACGGTGCGCACGGCGTTCGAGCATGCCGTGGCGGCGGTCGCCGCGGTGCTCAAGGCCACCTACGAGGCGGGTCGATACGAGCTCGAATTGGTGGCCGCGCAGGATGACATCGCCAGCCCGCGCGAATGGCTCGGGGCGTGGCTCGTCGATGCGGCCTGAGCAGGCGCCGAGCGCGCGCGTTACCCCGCCGTTCACCGGCCCGAATCGAATACGACGACCCCCGATCCCATTCGCCGCGTCACGCGGCGGACGGTTGTTGCTGCTCCCGTTTCAGGCGATCGAGGCTGGCGAACAGCGCATCGACCGGTAACTTCCGTGCTATTCGCAATTGCGCCTGCTTGAGCTCACGCATCACGGACTCGATCTCTTCGCGCGTCGGCTGCAATGGCGCAAGTGCCTTAGTCAGTACCGGCACGATCTGCTTGACCATATAACGCCGTCCTGTCGCCTTGATTTGCCTCACGACGATGAGCACGCCCACCGCAATGAAGAAGTAGATGCCGTAATTGAGCGCATTGGGCACAATCATGCCGACCGTGACCGAACCGACGATTGCCAGCGCGAACGCGCCCAGGATTGCCAGAATGTCGCGCCAATTGATGCGACTCGATACGAAGTACTGCTCGACCTTTGTCGAAAGCGCGACGAAAGAATCGCGAATCAATGCGTCGCGCTCTTCGGGTTGCAATGAAGGCAGTGCCGTACGAACCCGCTCCTCGAGCGCAAGCCGCTCGCGCCAGACCGATTTCAGATTCGGGTAAGTCTGCGCAGTCAGCTCGGGCAGCGCCGCGGACTGCGGCGACACGCTGGCATAGGTAGAGAGTTCGCTCTTGACGGGCGTGTGGCACGTCTCGCATTTGCGCTGGTAGCCGACGAGCCGCCCCTCGCCGAATGAAATGTTGTAGACATGGCCGGCCGAGCCGACCCGCTGCAATTCGAATGTGCGCGGCTCGCGACAGATCGGACAGAAATCCGCTACATAGCCGTGCTTGCGATAGACGAGCTTTCTACCCCAGAAGACGAACATCGTATTCCCCCGAATCAGGGGGCACGGCCCCTGAGCATGCGCATTCCGTTGATATGTGCACGCCTCGTCGGAGCGGAGGCGGCCGCTTATTCTGCCGCATCTTTATTTCATTTGGGCTGCATTTGTGGCGGGGCGTTGCACCGTCCGCACGAGGTCGATCGCTCGTCATATCGAAATGCCATAATCGGGCGCGACAGACACGCTGTTTCGACCGCTGTTTCGACCTTACGCAAATGGCCCGCTAACACAATGGAAATCCTTTACCCCGCCGGTCCGGCCGACGTGCCGGCCGGACTGACCCGCCCGAGTGCTGCTTATCGGCGCCATGCATGGTTGGCCATGGCCGGTCTGCTGACGTTCATTGCGCTCTACCTCGCATTGACGGCCTGGTTCGCTTTCGCGGGGCTTGCCGTCGCTTTACGGCTTGCGCTCGACGGTACGCGGGCCCGCTTGCCGGAATGGCTCGCCTGCGGCGGCAGCCTTTTCCTGGCCGTGTTTCTGGCGAAAGCGCTGTTCTCGATTCGCAAAGGCGAAGACGCCGATCGCGTCGAACTCACGCGCGCCGAACAACGGCGTCTGTTCGCCTTTCTCGAGCGGATCGCCGACGAAGCCGGTGCGCCCCGCCCGCACAAGGTATTCGTCAGTGTCCGGGTGAACGCGGCGGTGTTCTACGATCTGTCGCTGCTAAATCTTTTCCGGCCAGCGCCCAAGAACCTGGAAATCGGGCTCGGCCTCGTCAACATGCTGAACCTCAGCGAATTCAAGGCGGTCTGCGCGCACGAATTCGGGCATTTTGCGCAGCGCTCGATGGCGCTCGGCCGCTGGGTCTACACCACGCAGCAGATCGCCGCCCACATCGTGGCGCGGCGCGATTCTCTCGATCGGCTCCTGTACCGGATTTCGAATCTCGACGTGCGCATTTCCTGGATCGGCTGGCTCCTGAGCCTCGTGGTCTGGGCGTTGCGGGCCATCGTCGATACGGCATTCCGGATGATCCTGATCGCGCAACGTGCGCTGTCGCGCGAAATGGAAATGCAAGCGGACCTCGTGGCCGTGTCGCTGACCGGCAGCGATGCCCTCGTGCATGCCCTGCACCGGCTCCAGATTGCAGACGATGCCTGGGACAGGACCCTCGCCTTCGTGCGCAGCGAAATCGGCAACGGGCGTCCGCCGCAGGACGCCTTCAGCATTCAAGCGGCGCTCGCCGACCGGCTCGGCCGCATCTATAACGATCCGACCTACGGTCAACGCCCGCGCGTGCCGGCACAACGCGGCGCGTCGTTCCGCGTGTTCGGCCAAGAGACCGCGAGGCCGCCGAGCATGTGGGCGACGCACCCGCAAAACCATGAACGTGAAGAGAATGCGAAGCGCCACTACCTGCCCGCCCCCGCCGACGAACGCAGCGCGTGGGCGCTTTTCGACGATGCACAAGCGCTGCGTGAGCGACTGACGGCGAGGCTAACTGGCGACACGGGCCACCCCGCCGTCGCGTCCGACATGTCGCTGCGACAGCTCGATGTGCAGTTCGCACAGGAGCACATGCAACCGCAATACCACGGCATCTACCTCGCGTTTTCGCCTGTGCGGCACGCGCGCTCGGCGGACGCACTGATCGAACCGAAGACACTCACCAGCCCACTCGACACTGCCGCGCTGTACCCCGCTTCGATCGGTCAGGACCTCGAACGACTGCGTGCGCTCGAGCGCGAGCATGCGCTGCTCTCAGCTTTGCGCGACAGACGTTACCAAGCCCCGGACGGTATCATCCGCCACCGCGGGCGTCTTCTGACACATGCAGGGTTGCCTTCTGCGATCGCGGCGCTCGAAACCGAGCGCGCGGCCGTCCGCTCCGGCCTCCAGGCCGTGCTCAAGTCGGTGCGCAGTGCGCATCTGGCCGCCGCCGATACGCTGTCGCCCCAATGGCGTGCTTACCTGTGGGGTTTGCTGAGCCTGCTCCACTATGCGGACCACGCGGAAGCCAATGTGCGCGATGCGCACGCGTATCTGGCGCTACGCCGACAACAGGCTGCGGCAGGCGGTTCGCCCAACGAGAAGACCGTGGGGCAGATCGTACAGGCCGGGGAACAGCTGCAGCGCGCACTCGCGCAGGTCTTCCAGGTCGCGGACGAAGTTCACCCCGGTGCATCGATCCTGACCGCGCTCGGCATCGAGAATTGGTCCGGCGCATTGGGGCGCTTCGGCCTGGCCGACCCGGTACGCGGGAATATCGGCGACTGGCTGCGCGCAGTCGACGGTTGGGTCGATCATGTCGGCGGTGCGCTGTCGGCCTTGCGTCGCACGACGCTCGACGCGCTGCTGCGCGCCGAGGCTTGCGTCGCGGCCGCCCACGCGGCGCAGGGTGCGGCGAACGCAGAGGCCTCCGGGAGCTCGGCGGCCCCGCAGAGCGCACCGCGTGCGCCCGAGATCTACGACACGCTCGTCGTCGGCACCGAACGCGTGCTGCGCGTGAACAAACCGTCGTTTGCCGAGCGGTTTCGTGCGGCGAACGGCTTCATTCCGGGCCTCGCCCGCGCCGCCGTCGCACTCGGCATCATCGGGTCGGCAATCGTTTTCGGGTGGGTACAAAGCCGCTTTACCCTGCCCTAACTTGCCTCCCCGCCCGCGTTGACATCGCTTTTCGTCGCAGCGGGCAAAACACCATCAATCGAGCTTGAACTGCCCAACCGCACTGGCGAGATTGACGGCCTGCGTCTGCAAGGCAGCGGCAGCCGCAGCCGATTCCTCGACGAGCGCCGCGTTCTGCTGGACCATCTCGTCGAGTTGGGACACGGCGCGGTTCACTTCCTGGATGCCGCGCGTCTGTTCGTCGGCGGCATTCGTGATTTCGGACATGATCGTCGTCACGTTCGACACGTTCGACACGATCTCCGTCATCGTGTCGCCCGCGCGCTTGACCTGACTCGAACCCGACGCCACGCTGTCGATCGTCGATTCGATCAGCGACTTGATCTCCTTCGCCGCCTGCGCGCTGCGCTGCGCAAGACTGCGCACTTCGCCCGCCACCACCGCGAAACCACGCCCCTGCTCACCCGCACGGGCCGCTTCGACCGCAGCGTTCAGCGCAAGAATGTTGGTCTGGAACGCGATGCCGTCGATCACGCCGATGATGTCGCCGACCTTGCCCGATGCCGACTCGATCATGCCCATCGTGCTCACGACCTCAGCCACGACTTCGCCGCCGCGCGACGCGACCGACGAAGCCGAAGCCGCCATGTCGTTCGCCTGACGCGCAGAACTGGCCGATTGCGTGACCGTCGATGTGATTTCTTCCATCGACGCGGCCGTTTCTTCCAAGCTCGCTGCAGCCGATTCGGTCCGCCCCGACAGATCGAGGTTGCCGGCTGCGATTTCGTCGGCCGCCGTGCGTACCGAATCGCTCGTCTCGCGGATCTGACGCATCACTTTCAGCAGCTTGTCGACGAACGTGTTGAACGCGCGCGCGATCTGGGCCACTTCGTCGCGACCATCGGAAGGCAGACGCTGCGTGAGGTCGCCATGACCCGAGCCGATCGCATCCATCGCGTCGCGCACGAGCGACAGGCGCTTGAATGCCTGCGAGGTGATCGCCGAGACGATCGCCGCGGCCACGCCGACGATGATCAGCAACGCGATAGCCGAAGTCGTCAGGAACGAACGGACCCCTGCTTTGGCCTCCGACTCGTCGAGCGCGACGACAACCGTCCAGTCGGTACCCGGCACGTTCATGCCGCGCAGGAGGACCGAGCGGCCGTCAACGGTGGCTTCGACCGGATGGTCGGCGCTCGCGAGCGCGGCGATGCTCGCCCCCGACATCGACGGCATCAGATCCGAAATGGGTTTGAGCGTGAGCTTCGAATCGGGGTGCGCGACGATCTGCCCCGCTCCGTCCACGAGCATGCCGAAGCTCTTCGGCGTCGGATGGATCGACTTCACGTTCGCGATCACGCTGTCCATCGCCACGTCGCCGGACACGACGCCCTTCAACCCGCCATCGCGCGTGATCGGCGCAGCAAATGCCACGACGAGCTTGCCCGAGGTTACGTCGACATAGGGGGGCGTCACGACGGGCTTGCCCGCCGCCACAGCTTGTTTGTACCAGGGGCGCCCCGTCGGATCGTAGTCGGGCGGAATGCCCGCCGGATCGCTGGTCTTGAAGCTCTTGTCGCCGTAGCCGGCGTAGACGGCCGTGAAGCCGCCGGCACTCGCGATATGCCTGAACGTGGGGGCGGGATCGGCGCCGCCGACGGCGACGTCCTCGACGGAAACGATGGCGGCCGTCTTCGACGCGACCCAGTCGCCAATGCCGGCGTTATGCCCATTCGCGAGCGCGACGAGATTGTTGTTGATCGATTCGTTTTCGTAAGAGTTGACGACGAAATAGTTGAGGGCGGCGTTGACGACGAGCGAACAGACAACGATCGCCACACAGGCTGCAAGAACGCGAGAGCGGATTGAAGCAAACATTATTAGAAACCATTCCTTCAGACGAATAGGCTGAGGGGGCGTTAAGGATCCCCTGACAGGTAAACGACCTATACACTGACCAACTTTAGGGCCCCACCCTAGGGGTAAGCGCGGAGTGCAATTTCTACCGATCCCTGGTCCCGATACGCGCCAAGGCCCTATGCGGCAGGCGATTGGCCCGGTTTGCGGTTAGTCGCGCTCGGGCGACGATGGTTGAAACCGGTTCGCACTGCGCCCCACCTGGAATCGCGGGCGCGCCCTACGTCCCGCGCGTGTTTGCCCTGATTGCGTCGATGTATCGGGCTGTGCCGAAATGCGCATGGCAAGCGACGCGATCGGTCAAGACGACCGCATATTGGCTTCCTATAGTCGTTCCGGTTGCGTCGATGTTCGAATGCAAAAACGAAAACTAAGAGAACGAGGAGGACCTGCCACACGCTGGTTGGAACAGTTGGATAGCTGGTTTAAAAAAATCGGAAGCCGTGCACCGGCCGCGCACGCATCTACGCTACGTGCCCTCTCGCACCGCGCAGTCGCCGGCACGCACGCCGTTAGCCGTTTCCATGTTTGCCCAATAAGAGGAATGAACATGCGTTTTGCGAAGACCATCACCCCTGCCGCAGCAGCCGTTGCCTTGACGTTTGCCCTTGCGCCTTTCGGCGCGCAGGCCGACACGACCGTCAAAATCGGCTTTGCCGCGCCGCTCACGGGCCCGAATGCGAGCTACGGCAAGGATCTGCAATACGGCGTCCAGATGGCGCTCGACGATGCAAAGGCAAAAGGCATCAAGATCAACGGTCAGACCGCCGTCTTCGAGCTCATGCCCGAAGACGATCAGGCCGACCCGAAGACGGGCGTCGCAGTGGCCCAAAAGCTTGTCGATGCGGGCGTGAACGTGATCGTCGGCCACTTCAACTCGGGCACGACGATCCCGGCCTCGACGCTGTATGAGAAGGCCGGCATCCCCGACATCGATCCGGCCGCGACGAACCCGACGATCAGCAGCCGCGGCTTCGCCAACATGTTCATGGTGATTTCGAGCGACGCGCAGAACGCCGGTACGGCGGGCGTGTACGCCGTGGAGACGACCAAAGCGAAGCGTATTGCGATCATCGACGACCGGACCGCATTCGGCCAGGGTGAAGCCGACGAGTTCGAAAAGGCCGTGAAGGCGCACAACGGCAACATCGTCGCGCACGAGTACACGACGAATCAGGCGACCGACTTCAAGACGCAGCTCACGAAGATCAAGGGTGCCAACCCCGACCTCATCTTCGTCGGTGCGCTGAACCCGCAGGCAGCCGGCATCATGAAGCAGATGCGCCAGCTCGGCATCAACGCGCAGTTTGTCGGCGGCGGCGGCGTGAAAGACATCGACTTCATCAAGCTCGCGGGCGACACAGCCGAAGGGGCGATGGCCTGGGAATACGGGCGGCCGCTCGAAAGCACGCCGGAGGGCAAGACCTTCGCGGACCGCTTCAAGAAGAAGTTCGGTGTCGACGTGCTCTCGTATGCGCCCTTCGGCTATGACGCCGCCTGGGCCGCGATCAACGCGATGCAGGCCGCGAATTCGACTTCCCCCGATGCTTATCGGCCGAAACTGAAAGCGATCAGCTTCGACGGCATCACGGGCAAGATCGCATTCGCCCCGAACGGCGCCCTCAAGAACGGTTCGTCGACCTGCTACCAGGTCAAGCACGGTCAGTGGGTCACCGTCACGACCATGAGCGGCAGCTAAGCACTGCCTGCCGTCCGGGCCCGCACGCCGGGTCCGGCCTTCCCTCGCCTCTCCTGTCTTCACCCTGCAGCATTCGCTGTAGGGTGCGCAGCGCCTTTGCGTTCCCGATGCGGCTCAATCAGGGAAATAGTCTTCGCTGAACGTCACGCTCCGGCCGTCCACCGTGAAGCGGTAGATGAGGCCCGTATCGGGCTTCGCCGGCTCCGACGACACCGTGTAGTCATGGCCGTCGAGCGTGAACTTCGCCGGCACTTCGTCGGCACCCGTCAGCTTGCCGGCGACGATTGCCGCCGAATAAGGTGCACCGTCCGCCGGATCGCGATTGTTCTTCAGCGTCGCAAAATCAGGCATACCGACATCGCCATGCGCACTCGGCACGATCTTCGCCTCGTAGATATGACCCAGCCCTTTGATGCTGCGGAAATGGTCGGCGAAATCGGGATCCTGTTCGTACTTCTTGATCAGCGCGCCAAGTTTCACTTCGTTCAGGTCGTCGACTTGAATACAGCATTGCGCTGCCCCACCCTCGTCGTCCACGGTCAGCGCCGTGAATGTCGTAGGTTTCGTCAGGCGTTCGTTGACGACGACAAAACTTGTTTTCGTAAAGCTTACAGGGTCGCCACTATTGGCAACAGGCATCCATTCCCATACCCCGACAGCGGCACCGCCGCCGGCCGCAAAGCTCGCACCGCAGGCCAATGCACAAGAAACTGCCACCACCACCCGTTTGAATGAACTGCTCTTCTTCATTTTCTTTTTGACTATATGAGTTGAACATCGCCCCCGCCCCCGGGAAGCGAGAACGCTATTGTGTCGTATTATCGATCCGATTTGTTGTATTTCGAAGTCGCCTCCAATTCCGCCCATCTGAACCCGCCTGTAAGGCCAGTCCAAGCGATCCGTCTGCCATCCGTCACGGAACCGCCTCGCCACTGACACCCTCGCGTCCTTTTCCCGTCATCCGCCGGCGTTATCGTTTCGTGGGGCCACGGCCTCGCATTCAACAGCCCCATAAGGCTCGTTCATACCAATAAGCGTCCCACCGCATCGCTACGCTCGTCGTTCTTCTCCCCTATCGCTGCACGATTGGTTTCATATGGAGATGTTCATGAAGCGTCCACAAGTATTCCTGAATAACAATGAGGTGATGCGCGCGGTTATTGCCGGCGGCGCATTGACGCTGGCCGTAGCCGGCGCCGTATTTCCGGCCGTTGCCGCGAGCGCCGAGCCGGTCGACGCCGCCGCCGCAATCGGTACCGAGACACCGATCAAGCACGTGATCGTCGTCGTCGGGGAAAACCGTACGTTCGATCAGGTGTTCGGCGCATACAAGCCGCATGCCGGTCAGTCGATCTCGAATCTGCTATCGAAGGGCATCATCCGCGCCGACGGCAGCCCCGGCCCGCACTTCGCGCTCGCCGCGCAATACACGGCCAAGGCGACGGACCCCACTCGCTTCGAAATGGCGCCCGGATCGAAGACGCCTTATGCCGTTCTGCCCGCCCCGAATACGGGGTCGGCGCCGACCGCCGCAAGCGATGCGAACCCGCCGCCGTTCGCTACGCTCGCCGCAGCGAAGGCGGTCGAAGGCGCCGTACTCGAGCCGCAGGATCTCGTTCAATTGACGACGGGGGCCACCGGGCTGCCGAACCGCGTGGCGGACACGCGTTTCGGCGCGAACACGTTCAATCTGCGCAACGGCCCCTATCAGATCTCGCGCGTCGGCCCGAACTACGATCAGTACATGGGCAGCCCCGTTCATCGCTTCTATCAAGCCTGGCAGCAAGCGGACTGCAGCGCGGCAAGCGCGCGGGCCGACAACCCGAGCGGCTGCCGGATGGACCTTGTCGCCTGGGTCGAAACCTCGGTCGGTGCCGGGACGAACGGCAAACCGCAACCGGCGAACTTCAACGATGAGACGACGGGTGAAGGCTCGACGGCCCTCGGCTTCTACAACACGAACACGGGCGACATGCCCTACTTCACCGCACTGGCGCGCAAATACACGATCAGCGACAACTATCACCAGCCTGTCATGGGCGGTACCGGCGCGAACAGCATCATGATCGGCGCGGCCGATGCCTACTACTACACGAACGGCAACGGCCAGGTCGCCACGCCGCCCGCGAACCAGATCGAGAACCCGCATCCGCAGCCGGGCACGAACAACTGGTACACGCAGGATGGCTATTCGGGGGGCTCGTACAGCAATTGCAGCGACCCGCATCAACCGGGTGTCGGCGCGGTACGCGGCTACCTCGCATCGCTGCCGTACCACCCGAAGCCGAACTGCGCGCCGGGCGCCTACTACCTGCTGAACAACTACAACCCGGGCTATAACGGCGACGGCTCGGTCAACACGAGCGCATTCACGATCCCGCCCTCGCCCGTGCGTACGATCGGCGATTCCCTCATCGCCAAACATGTGCCGTGGAAGTACTACGGCGAGGGCTGGAATACGTTCGTCAAGAACGCGCCCGATAGCGTCTACTGCAACATCTGCAACCCGTTCCTCTACGAAACGGCCATCATGACCGACCCGGCGCGCGTCAAGGCCCACCTGCAAGACACGAGCGACCTCTACGACGACATCGCACACGGCACGCTGCCCGCCGTTTCGTTCGTCAAACCGGGCGGCTTGCTCGACGGCCACCCGGCCTCGTCGAAGTACGGTCTCTTCGAAGCGTTCACGCGCAAGCTCGTTGACGCAGTGCAGGCGAACCCGCAACTGTGGCGTTCGACGGCGATCCTGATCACGAATGACGAAGGCGGCGGCTACTACGACTCGGGCTATATCCAGCCGGTCGATTTCTTCGGCGACGGCCCGCGCATTCCGCTCATCGTCGTCTCACCGTACTCGCGCGGCGGTCGTGTCGCGCATGAGTATGCCGACCACGTTTCGATCGTGAAATTCATCGAACGCAACTGGCGCCTCGCCCCGATCACGGCACGCAGCCGCGACAATCTGCCGAACCCGGTCCAGTTGCCGGACAACCCGTACGTGCCCGTCAACGCACCGGCGATCGGCGATCTGTTCGACGCGTTCCGCTTCGAACCGGCGCACCACCACGGCGGCGACCATGACGGCGATCACGACGGCGACGACGGCCCGCACGCGGCGGGCGGCCCGGGCTGGTGGCCGTTCTGACCCAAGGCAGGCGCCCTCACCGCACCCTGTGCGGCACGGGCGCCGCGCGCGTCACGGTTGCGACGATCTGCGCGAGCGCATCGCGCTCGATCCGCAGCAGCGCCGCGCGCATGTCGACGAATTCGTCGGGTGTGCAGACGGTCTTGCCGAAGGCCGCGTTCAAACGCCGCGTGATCTGCACGGTGTGCGCGACAGGATCCACGATATACCGCGCGTGGTATTCGAAGAACCGGCTGCGCATGTCCAGATCCTGCGGCACGTAGGCAAAGTCCGCCCACGCGGGCAGCGTGATCGACCCCGTCTCGTCGAAGGCGCCGTCCACGCAGACAAACGGCTGCGTACGTGCCGGCACGGCGAGCCAGTCCTGCACCTGGCTCGCAATCCCGCCGGAAAAGCTCGACAGCGCTGGAATCGCCGTCATCCCATCGGGCCAGACGAAATGTTCGAGCGCGCCGGTCATCGATACCGTGAAGGGCCCCGCGCTCGCGCGTACGTCGCCGGTCTCGATCTGCGCGGTGCCGCGCAGGCCCGTGGCGCGCAGGCGCTCGTCGCCGATCTGGCCGATCCGCGCCTGCGTCGCACGTCTGAAGACATTGCGCTCGAGCTCGGCCGTCGCGCCGTCGTCGACTGCACGATAAGCGTATGCCCCCGTGCCGTTCGGCCCCGGCGAAATCTGCACGCGTGCACTGCGCGTACGATGCTGCGTGGCCGGCGTCCGAACGAGCGTGCCGCTGTCGACGAGCAGCGCAGGCCTGTCCGCCAGCCCGAGCGGCAGATAGCCGAACGCCGTTCCGCCGGCTGTCGTGTCCGCGAACGTCTGCAACTCGGGAATCCATACGATGATGTGATTGATGGCCCCCTCTCCGTAGCCCGGGACGGCGGGCAGCACGTGCACGTTACCCAGGCCGAT
>CBJMQH010000108.1:0-12497 GCA_966431825.1 uncultured Trinickia sp. | reverse complement strand
CGCGGATCGGGTCGATCGGCGGGTTCGTGACCTGCGCGAACAGCTGCTTGAAGTAGTGATAGAGCGTCTTGTTCTTGTTCGACATCACCGCGAGCGGCGAGTCGTTACCCATCGAACCGACGGCCTCCTCGCCCTGCTGGGCCATCGGCGCCATCAGGAACTTCAGGTCCTCCTGCGTATAGCCGAATGCCTGCTGACGGTCGAGCAGCGCCGCGGCCTCGCGTCGCTCCGTGGCGACGTCTTCGGCCTTCGGCTCGATCTCGTCGAGCTTGATGCGCACGGCGTCGATCCAGCTCTTGTACGGCTTTGCGTTGGCGAGGTTGTCCTTGAGCTCCTTGTCGCCGATGATGCGCCCCTGCTCCATGTCGATCAGGAACATCTTGCCCGGCTGCAGGCGCCACTTCTTGACGATCTTCGATTCGGGAATCGGCAGCACACCGGCCTCCGACGCCATGATCACGAGATCGTCGTCGGTGATGATGTAGCGGGCGGGACGCAGGCCGTTACGGTCGAGCGTCGCACCGATCTGGCGGCCGTCGGTGAACGCGATCGCCGCAGGGCCGTCCCACGGCTCCATCATGGCTGCGTGATATTCGTAGAACGCGCGGCGGTTCTCGTCCATCAACGTGTGCTGCTCCCAGGCTTCCGGGATCATCATCATCATCGCGTGCACGAGCGGGTAACCCGCCATGACGAGCAATTCGAGGCAGTTGTCGAACGATGCCGTGTCGGACTGGCCCGGATAGATGAGCGGCCAGAGCTTGGGCAGATCGTCGCCGAGCACGGCGCTCGCGATCGCGCCGGTGCGGGCGTTCAGCCAGTTGACGTTGCCCTTCACCGTGTTGATTTCGCCGTTGTGGGCGATCATCCGGTACGGGTGCGCGAGCTCCCATGCCGGGAATGTGTTCGTCGAAAAACGCTGGTGCACGAGCGCCAGTGCCGACACGACGCGCTCGTCTTGCAGATCGCGGTAGTAGACGCCGACCTGTCCGGCCAGCAACAGCCCCTTGTAGACGACCGTGCGCGCCGACATCGACGGCACGAAATACTCCTTGCCGTGCTTGAGCTTGAGCGCCTGGATCCGGTGGCTCGCCGTCTTGCGGATGACATAGAGCTTACGTTCGAGCGCGTCGGTGACCATGATGTCCCGACCGCGGCCGATGAAGATCTGACGGATCACGGGCTCGGTCGCCTTGACCGCCGGGGAGATCGGCATGGCGTGATCGACGGGCACATCGCGCCAGCCGAGCACGACCTGGCCTTCCGCCTTCACCGTGCGCTCGAGCTCCTGCTCGCAGGCGAGACGCGAGGCGTGCTCCTTCGGCAGAAAAATCATCCCCACGCCGTACTCGCCGGCCGGCGGCAGCGTCACGCCTTGGCGCGCCATTTCCTCGCGGTAGAAGGCGTCAGGGATCTGGATGAGGATACCGGCGCCGTCGCCCATCAGCGGGTCAGCACCGACCGCACCCCGGTGATCGAGGTTTTCGAGAATCTTGAGGCCTTGCTCGACGATCTCGTGGCTCTTATGGCCCTTGATATGGGCGACGAAACCGACGCCGCATGCGTCGTGCTCGTTTCGCGGGTCATACAGACCTTGCGCGGCGGGGACCGGGGTAATCGGTTGCTGGTCGTTCATGGGGGGACACCGTCTATTAGAGGCCTCAAGCGGCCGGTCGCAGGGTTTTTCGCCGCCGTCCCAGAGCGGCCGATACGGCCGCCGGCAGGGTCAATCGCGCCCCCTGGGATACCGCCGGAAATCGGAATATACGCGACGAATCAAAGGAATAGCAAATTATTGGCAGTCATCGGACCCCATTAAATGCCATGCCTTTTTATGGTGCCGTTTTATTGGGGTCGCATCACTATGGGGCGCAAAAAAACGCGCATCCCGCGCGGACGGAAACCCTGCTGCGATAGGGCTTGCAGGCGCTTTGCTCATTCAACCGACACACGCGCGCACCGCCTCCGCACCATTTCAGTGCAAAGGCGTGCGTCGCGGCCGTGCAACGCGTCGGGGCTTACTGCGCCTGCGGCGGCTGCGGCGGTTTGCGCGGACGGCCGCGTTGGAGCGGCATTACCCGACGGTTCGCGCGTGTCGCGGCCCATTCCCGATATGCCTGTCCCCCGAGCACCCATCCCTTCAACGTGGCCTGCTGGAGCTCGTTTGCCTCGCGCTCGTCGAGCGGCTGCTCGCAGAGCTCCTTGTAGGCGCGTTGCCTTTCGAACGGCGTATTGCCGAGCGACCAGAACAGGGAATGGTCGGTAATGAGGCTGTCGATCGTGAGGCCGATGTGGTGCCGATAGCTCGACCACCGGTAGTCCTCGGGCGCCGCAACGAGTTGGGCACGCACCGGCGAAAGTTCGACCACACGGCTCGCGAGCAGGAAATAACGCTCGCCCTCGATGACGGTCGCGCGGTATCGCCCTTCCCACAGCGTGCCGCGGCGCGCGTATCGGCGGTTGAAGTGTGCGACGTAGCGCCTGCCTACCGCCTGCATCGCCTTGGGCAGACTCGATTCGTCGCCCGGTGTGACGAGCAACTGGACCGAGCCGGGCATCAGCGCATAGGCATGAACCGCGAGGCGATGGTCGCGCGAAGCCGACTTCAAGCAATCGATAAACAGCTCGTAATCCTGATCGTCCACGAAGGCGGGCTGCTGATCGAGTCCGCGCAGGATGACGTGCTGCGGCTGTTCAGGAACATAGAGACGTGCAAGCCGTGCCATGCTGGATTCCGTTTAGTTCGTTGGTAATTACCCGAACGGGCGAAAGCGCCGCAAGGCTGTTTGACAGGCGCCACGCGGCTCGTGGGTCAAGCGCGCCGAGCTTAGGGAGAATGCTCTAGGCTGTGCGCTTGGTTTGTTTCAAACCTTCTCTTCATAATAGGCGGGCCTTTCATGGAGGAGCACATAGATGAAATTAAAACAGGCCATCGCAGGGGCCGTAGCCGCGCTCGCGTGTACAACTGCCGCGCAAGCCCAATCGGCCGGGACCTTTTACGTCGCTTCGGGGTGGTTTCACCTTGCACCCCAGAGCGGTAGCGATCCACTGAAACTCGTCAGCCTCGGCGGCCGCACGTTCAACACCTCGGTTCCGAACACCGGGGCGACGATCGACAGCTCGGACACCCTTGGGTTCAGCCTCGGCTACTTCGTCACCGATCACCTCTCCACGGAGTTGGAGGTCGGCATTCCGCCGAAGTTCGACATCGACGGCTCCGGTCAGTTTGCCGCGTTCGGCAAACTCGGCAGCGCCCGCCAATGGAGCCCTGCGCTGCTGTTCAAGTGGAACTTCATGAAACCCGACGACAAGTTCCGGCCGTACCTGGGGCTCGGCGTCACGCGCGTGTGGTTCACCGACGCGAAGATTACGAACGGGGCCTTCCAGGCATCTGCGCTTCAAGGCAGTCCGACCGACGTTTCGACGGATCGTTCCTGGGCGCCCGTATTCACGGCGGGCTTCAATTACTCGCTGAGCAAACATTGGTTCGCCGGCCTGTCGGTCTCTTACATCCCTGTCAGTGTCACGGCCGATTTCACGACGCATAACGTCGGTCCTTTCGGGCTCACGGAACACACTCAAGCAAAGATCAGGCTCAACCCGATCGTCACCTACGCGAAGATCGGCTACGCCTTCTAAGCCTAGTCGAATTTACGGGCCCCACCGCGTGTTTCCACACCCGGCTGCCAAGATTCGCGGCAGTCGGGGCACCGGCGGCCCGCTGACGAGGCTATGGCTTTTCTACGTTTTTCTTCCCACATTTGCACGCCGGCCGTTGAGGCAGCGGCGCGTCGCCCCAGCCGCCAGTGGCCGTGCGCGGTCTGGCACCAAGTTTGCGACACGGTAGGCTCTCCCCGCATCGGAACGCGGGTCCGTTCATCCCGTTATCCAACGTTGACGGAGCGACCATGACCGCACTACCGAACACGCGAGACGCACTCGAAAACTCGTGGACCAGCGCCGGGCGACACGCCCGCCGCATCGCCAAGCACGGCCGGCACGCGGCCGAAGACATCGGCGACGAGATGCGCTCGCTGTTGACCGAACTGGAAGAAACTTTGGCAGACGGCACCCAGGCCGATGCTGCAATCCTGCGTGAGCAGTTGAAGAAACGACTGGACACGGCGCGCGCGCGGCTCGACGGCGCCCGGGACTCGTTGCGCGACCGCGCCGCCACGGCGATTGCCGGCGCAGATGGCTACGTGCGCGACAATCCTTGGGAGACCGTAGCAGTCGTCGGTGGTCTCGCCCTGCTGACGGGTTGGCTGATGGCGCGAGCCCGCTGAGCAATAGAAGCGATCAAGCCGTTTCAGGCGAAGAAGTCCGCCCCGATGAGGTCGATGCGGTCGGTACAAATCGCATCGACACCCCAGGCGCCCAGTTCGCGTGCGCGAGCGGGATCATTGACGGTGTAGGCAAGGATGCGCAAACCGGCCGCCTTGATGTCGGCGACAAGGCGCGCATCGAGCTTACGGTGATCCGCGTGGAGCGAGACGCATTCGAGCGCTTCGCACAGTGCGCGCCAATCGCCGGGGACAGCGCCGAACAGCAGGCCGCGAGGCAGCTCGGGCACGGCTTCCCGCGCCGCCGCCAGCGCTTCGTATGAAAACGACGACAGCAGCGGTGCAATCGCAGCACCGGCCCACTGCTGCGCGGCCTCCACGGCCACGTGTCGGCCTGTTTGTGCCTCTCGCCCGGGGCACGGCTTGATCTCGATATTCGCTGCAAGGCCAAGCGCTTGGCAGCGCGCGGCCACGTCTGCAAGCGTGGGCATGCGCTCGCCCGCAAAGCGCGCGTCGAACCAACTGCCCGCATCGAGCTGTGCGAGCTGCGAGTAAGCGAGCGCTGCGGCGGCCCCGCGTCCGTTCGACGTACGGTTCACCGTGTCGTCGTGGAGCAGAAACGCCACATCGTCGGCCGACAGCTTTGCGTCGAATTCGATCATCTTCAGACCGAGCCGCGCGCCGGTGTCGATTGCTGCCAGCGTGTTCTCGGGTGCAAGCGCGCCACCGCCCCGGTGGGCTACGATGCGCGGGTACGGCCAGGTTGTCAGGTTTGCTGTCATGTCCGCTCTTCGCTCAACAGGCGCGTTTTCCCGTGGCCGGGTCGAAAAAGTGCAGATGCTCGGGCGGCAAAGCTACGCTCAGCACGTCGCCACGTGCGGGCCGCTCAGCGTGCGGCAGCCGCACGGTGACATCATGTCCGCCCCAGCGACCATGCGCGAGATTATCGGCCCCCAGCAGCTCGCACGAATCGACGTTGAGCGCCGTCGACGGTGCTGCCGCGCGTGGGGTCAAGTGCTCCGGCCGGATACCGAGTATCCACTCGCGGCCGCCGGCGATCTCACGGCCCAGCCCCGCCGCGCCACCGACGGACAGCACCGGGCCGCCACCGTCGACCTCGAACGTCTGGGCATCGGC
The DNA here is from genome assembly GCA_966431825.1 of uncultured Trinickia sp. Classification (GTDB taxonomy): domain Bacteria; phylum Pseudomonadota; class Gammaproteobacteria; order Burkholderiales; family Burkholderiaceae; genus Trinickia. The sequence continues at coordinate 7,077 of CBJMQH010000108.1, read as the reverse complement.
GCAAAGGCGCCCGTGCAGCAGATTCATCGCAGGCGAGCCGATGAAACTCGCAACGAACGTCGTCGCGGGCCGCTCGTAGACCTCGGTCGGTGCGCCGATCTGCTCGGCGTAGCCGCGGTTCATGACGATCACGCGCTGCGCGAGCGTCATCGCTTCGATCTGATCGTGCGTCACGTAGAGACTCGTTGTCGCGAGTCGTGCATGGAGGCGCTGGATTTCGAGCCGCATCTGCACGCGCAGCTTCGCATCGAGATTCGATAACGGCTCGTCGAACAGGAACACCGCAGGCTCGCGCACGATGGCGCGGCCCATCGCTACCCGCTGCCGCTGACCGCCCGAGAGCTCGCGCGGTTTGCGTGCGAGGAGCGCGTCGAGCTCGAGGATTTTTGCTGCGGAGGCGACGCGCGAGTCGATCTGCGCCCTATCGATGCCGCGGATCTTGAGCCCATACGCCATGTTCTCGCGCACGCTCATGTGCGGGTACAGCGCGTAATTCTGAAACACCATTGCGATATCTCGATCCTTCGGCTCCAACGCGTTGACGACGCGCCCGCCGATGGCAATCTCGCCTTCCGATACGCTTTCGAGACCCGCGACCATCCGCAGCAACGTCGATTTGCCGCAACCGGACGGCCCGACCAGCACGACGAATTCGCCGTCGGCTACTTCCACATCGATCCCGTGCAGTACGAACTGTTTGCCGTCGTAGGTCTTGCGCACGCCCTTCAAACTCAGTGCAGCCATCTCTTGAGCTTCCCTTCGAAATTATTTTTCAGCGTCGACGAGGCCGCGCACGAACCAGCGCTGCATGGCGATGACGACGACAAGCGGCGGCAACATGGCAAGCAACGTGGCGGCCATGACGAGATGCCATTCGGTGGCTGCGTCGCCGCTCGAGATCATCGACTTGATCCCGACGACGGCCGTCACGAGCGATTGCTCGTTCGTGACGAGAATCGGCCACAAGTATTGATTCCAGCCATAGATGAACGTGATGACGAAAAGCGCCGCGATATTGGTCTTGGAAAGCGGCAACACGACGTCATAGAAAAACCGCAATGCCGACGCGCCATCGATACGGGCAGCGTCCATCAGTTCGTCGGGGAGCGTCATGAAAAACTGGCGGAACAGGAAGGTCGCCGTCGCCGATGCGATGAGGGGCAGCGAGAGCCCCGCGTAAGTGTTGGTCAGATGCAGCGACGACACGACCTGGACCGTCGGGAAGATCCGTACCTCGACGGGCAACATCAGCGTCACGAAGATGAGCCAGAACGCGGTGTTGCGCAGCGGGAACCGGAAAAACACGATCGCGTACGCAGAGATGATCGATACGGCGATTTTCCCGAGCGCGATCGCAAGCGCCATGACGAGACTGTTCACCAGCATCCGGCCGAACGGACTCGCGGCGTTGCCGCTGCCGTGCGACCAGATGCGCGCAATGTTCTCGAACAAATGCGTGCTCGGCACGAGCGAGAGCGGCACCGTGAACACTTCCTTTGCGTTCATCGTCGCTGCGCAGAACGCGACATAGACCGGAAACGCCACGAGCACGACGCCGGCAATCAGCACGGCATGGCAGAAGAGGTCGAAACCTTTTCGATTCTCGATCATAGGTACTGCACCTTGCGTTCGATGAACCGGAACTGGATAACAGAGAGCACGACCACAATCAACATCAGGACAACCGACTGTGCGCCAGAGCTGCCGATATCGAGCCCCTGGAAGCCCTCAGCGTAGATCTTGTAAATCAGCGTCTTCGTCGACTGCCCCGGCCCTCCGCCCGTCGCGGCATCGATGACCGGAAACGTATCGAAGAATGCGTAGACGAGGTTCACGGCGAACAGGAAGAACGTCGTCGGCGAGATGAGCGGGAAAGCGATGTCGAAGAAGCGCCGCACCGGGCCGGCGCCGTCGATCGCGGCCGCCTCGATCAGCGAACGCGGCACCGCCTGCAGGCCGGCATAGAAGAAAAGGAAGTTATAGCTGACCTGTTTCCAGATGGACGCGACGACGACGAGGACCATCGCCTGTTCACCGTTCAGCGCGTGATTCCAGACGATGCCGCCCTTGGCGAGCACGTACGTCAGGATGCCGATGCTCGGGTTGAACAAGAACGCCCAGAGGACGGCCGCGATGGCAGGCGCCACGGCGTACGGCCAGATCAGCAGCGTGCGATAAGCCTTGGCGCCGCGCGTGACGCGATCGGCACAGGCAGCGAGCAGCAGCGAGACAAGAAGGCCGCCCACGGTCACGAGCGCGCTGAAAATCAGCGTGGTCTGGAACGATCCGAGATAAAGCGGATCGCTGAACAAGTGCGAGAAATTAGCGAAGCCGACGAATTCACTGGCCGTGCCGAATGCGTCCTGCGCCTGAGTCGACTGCCAGAGCGCGACACCTGCAGGCCATAGGAAGAATACGGCCGTGATGAGCAATTGCGGCGCAACCAGCAGATACGGCAGCGGGCTCGCGGAGAAACGGGATCGTTGTTGCATGGAAAGCTCGATCGATGAATGCGCGCCACCGCCGGCGAACATGCGGTGCTCGAACGCTCGGTATGCGCCAGCACCGCATGCCCTGCGCATGCCCTGCGCATGCGGTGCACACGAGGCGGTGAGCGGTGCGGGCGCGAAGCGCGGCGCGCCTTTCCTTCCTCCGGGCAGCCGCTAAAAATGGCCAGGCGTGCCCGGGTGACGTGAAATGCATTTGTCGCGCGCGCTGAGCGCCGATCACCGTTCAGTCAGCCAGCTTAGCCGCCCGACTTCTCGAAGCGACGAAGCAGCTCGTTACCCCGCGAAACGGCGGAATCGAGCGCCGCCTGCGGCGACTTTTTCTGCGCCCAAACCTGCTCGAGCTCTTCGTCGACGATCGTGCGGATCTGCGGCATATTCCCGAGCCGCAGGCCCTTCGTGTAGGGCAACGGCGGCTTGTTCAGCATCTGCTTGATCGCGGTGTCGGCGCCCGGATGGCTCTGATAGAAGCCTTGCTGCTTCGCGAGATCGTATGCGGCCTTCGTCACGGGCAGGTAGCCGGTGTCTTCATGCCACTTCGCGGCGACAGCCGGCGAGGCGAGGTACGTGAAGAACTTGGCAACGCCCTTATAGACGTTCGGATCTTTCCCGGCCAGCACCCAAAGGCTTGCCCCACCGATGATCGCGTTCTGCGGCGCGCCCTTGATATGCGCGTCATACGGCATCATGCCCGTGCCGTAGCTGAACTTCGCATACTTCGCGATGTTCCCCAGCGAGCCCGACGAACCCGTGTAGATGCCGCAATCGCCGCTGTAGAACTTGGCCGTCGGTTCGTCCTTGCGGCCGACGTACGTGAACGTTCCTTCCTTGGCCATATCCTGCAGTTGCTTGACATGCGCCACCTGCTGCGGCTTGTTGAATTCGAGTTCGGCATCGAGGCCGTCGAAGCCGTTGTTCTTCGTCGCGAACGGCAGGCCGTTCCAGGCGCTATAGTTCTCGAGCTGAATCCAGCCCTGCCACGCCGTGGTGTAGCCGCACGCCATGCCGGCCGCTTTCAGCTTGGTGGCGTCAGCCGCCACTTCGTCCCAGGTTTTCGGCGGCTCGTCGGGGTTGAGTCCGGCCTTCTTGAACGCATCCTTGTTGTAGTAGAGAACAGGCGTCGAGCTGTTGAACGGCATCGCGACGAGCTCGCCCGTCTTCGCGTCGCTGTAGTAGCTCGCGATCGTCGGCACGAATGCGCCCGTATCGAGCGGCACGCCGGCTTGCTTGAAGACGTCGGCAACAGGCAGCACGGCTTTCTTCGCCTGCATCATCGTGGCCGTGCCGACCTCGTAGACCTGCAGGATGGCAGGTGCGTTGCCGCTGCGGTACGCGGCGATGCCCGCTGCGAGCGTCTGATCGTAGGTACCCTTGAACACGGGCACGATCTTGTAATCGCTTTGCGACTTGTTGAAATCGCTGGCGATTTCGTTCACGCGCTCGCCAAGCGGCGATTCCATCGCGTGCCAGAACTGGATTTCCGTGGCAGCTTGCGCCGCTTGTGTCGCCGCGGCAAAGACCACGCCCCCGAGTACCATCGACCTCACCAGCGTCTTGTAGCTCTTCATTCGTTCTCCTTCCTTTATGAAAAGCGCGCCCGACTTCGCGCGCGGCCGCACGACGGCCCGGCCCCCATGTGCCGGGCACGCCCTTCGCGGGCGGTCATTCTAGTTATCGTTGATGACAAACAAACGTTGGTATTCTTTTTGAGCGTAGCGGTCGGTCATACCCGCGATGTAGTGGGCGATGAGCCGCGGCTGCGCAGCCTCATTGTCCGCTACATAAGCGGGCGGGAGGAGCTTCGGGTCCTCGGTAAACGCTTCGAATAATCCCTTGACGATGCGCCGCGCTTTGTTCGCCATCCTCATCACTTTGTAGTGGCGGTAGAGGTTGGCGAACAAGAAGCGCTTGAGCTCCGCAGCCTGCGCGGCCACCGCGGGACTATGCGCGACGAGCACCGGTGCCGCACGCACGTCGTCTATCGAGGCGGGCGCGTGTTCGGCCAGGTTGCGCCGCGTCGTCTCGATCAGATCGACGATGAGCGTGTTGATCATTCGCCGCACCGTCTCATGCACGAGGCGGCGGCCGTCGAGATTGGGGTGGGCATGGCACGCCAGCCCGTAATGGGTATGCCAGAGCTCGACCTGCGCAAGCTGCTTGATCGTGAGGAGTCCCGACCGCAGTCCGTCGTCGACGTCGTGGTTGTTATAGGCGATTTCGTCGGCGATGTTGGCGATCTGCGCCTCAAGCGAAGGGCGCCTGCCGGTCAGAAAGCGCTCGCCGAGCGTGCCGAGCTGCCGGGCGTTTTCGCGTGAGCAGTGCTTGAGAATGCCCTCGCGCGTTTCGAAACAGAGATTCAGACCGTTGAAGCCGCCGTAGTGCTCCTCGAGCTCGTCGACCACAGCGAGACTTTGGAGGTTGTGCTCGAATCCGCCGTGCCCGCGCATGCACTCGTTCAGTGCATCCTGCCCCGCATGACCGAATGGCGTGTGGCCGAGATCGTGTGCGAGCGAGATCGCTTCGACGAGGTCTTCGTTCAGCCGCAGGTTCCGTGCGACGGAACGCGCGATCTGCGCCACTTCGAGACTGTGCGTGAGTCGGGTCCGGAAGAGATCGCCCTCGTGATTGACGAAGACCTGGGTTTTGTATTCGAGGCGCCGGAATGCGGTGGAATGAACGATCCGATCGCGATCGCGCTGGAATTCGGTGCGGGCCGAAGGGGGCGGCTCGCTGAACCGCCGGCCCTTGGAAAGGGCCGCATGTGCGGCATAGGGCGCTAGATGCGCTTCGAGCATGGCCGGAGTCGGCGCACCGAGGGAAGCGTGCGTTTCCGCCTCGCTCGATGCAATCGGTCCGGCGTTGCCGGGGGAAATCGATACAGTACTTGTTGCCAGTGGATTCCGTTTCTCGCTCACCGCATCTCCTTCATGCTTTGTCGCTCAACGGTCGCCGGCCGGCTTCGTCAAATGCTGGCCGCGAGCGTCGCGCGCACCGTATCGTCAGGGGCTTCGGACACGAGTGTGGCGCCGAGCCCTTTCAACAAAATGAACTTGATCGCGCCGGCTTCCGCCTTCTTGTCGACCCTCATCAGGTCGATGTAGCGCGTGTCGCCGAGCGCAGGCGCCCGCGTGGGCAGGTGCGCGGCCTCGATGACCTGCACGAGCCGCCGGCGCTCGGCCTCGCCCAGATGGCCGAGCCGCACCGAGAGGTCGGCGGCCATCACCATGCCGCAACCCACTGCCTCGCCGTGCAACCATTCCCCATAGCCGAGGCCCGCCTCGATCGCATGACCGAAGGTATGACCGAAGTTCAGGATCGCGCGCAGGCCGCCTTCGCGCTCGTCGGCCGCGACGACCGACGCCTTGATCTCGCACGAACGCTTGACCGCATGCGCGAGCGCATCGGGGTCGCGCCGATTCAAGGCATCGACGTTCGCCTCGATCCATGCAAAGAACGCAGCGTCGGCGATGGCCGCCGTCTTGATGATTTCGGCAACCCCGGCTGCCACCTCGCGATCGGGCAACGTATTGACGGCCGCCGTATCCGCGATCACCGCGAGCGGCTGGTAAAAGGCGCCGATCATGTTCTTGCCGAGCGGATGGTTGATCCCCGTCTTGCCGCCCACTGACGAATCGACCTGCGACAGCAGCGTTGTCGGCACCTGGATGAACGGCACGCCGCGCATATAGCAGGCCGCGGCAAAACCGGTCATGTCGCCGATGACCCCGCCGCCGAGCGCGATCAGCGTGGTCTTGCGATCGGCCTGCCCTTCAAGCAGCGCATCGAATACGCGGTTCAGCGTTTCCCAGTTCTTGTAGGCCTCGCCGTCGGGCAGCACGACCGTCGATACTTTCTTTCCAAGCGGCGCCAGCGCACCGCGCAGCAGGTCGCCGTAGAGCGGGTCGACGGTGGTGTTCGTCACGATCGTGACCGAGGCGCCGCGGATATGCGGTGCGAACAGCGCGGTTTGGCCGATGAGGCCGGTGCCGATGTGAATAGGGTAGGTGCGTTCGCCCAGGTCGACGGTTACGGTAATCATATGTTTGCCTGCGGAGTAATACCCGACATCTCCAGTTGCATCAGAACCATGTTGACGAGCCCGTTCACCGAGGGGCGCCCCGTTTCGACGACGAAATGCGCGCATTCGCGATAAAGCGGATCGCGTTCGGCGAAGAGCGCTTCGAGCTTCGCTTTCGGGTCTTCCGTTTGCAGCAGCGGCCGGTTCTTGTCCTTGCGCGTGCGCAACCAAAGATCGTGCGGATTGGCTCGAAGATAAATGACGATTCCGCGTGTGTGCAGCACCGAACGATTTTCCGGACGAAGTACTGCTCCGCCGCCTGTGGCGAGCACGATCGATTCGCGTGCCGTGAGCTCGTCGATCACCTGGGCCTCGCGTTCGCGAAATCCGGCTTCGCCCTCGAGTTCGAAGATGACGGGGATCCGCGCGCCCGTACGCGCCTCGATCTCATGATCCGAATCGTAGAACGGCCGCCCGAGTCGGCGCGCGACGGCACGACCCACGGTGGTCTTGCCTGCCCCCATGAGCCCCACGAAAAAAATGGGGGTCTGT
>CBJMQH010000107.1:0-12574 GCA_966431825.1 uncultured Trinickia sp. | reverse complement strand
CGGCATCGCCTACGCCGGCTTGTTGATCGGCCCCGTCGTCATCGGCGGCGTCGCCCAGGTCACGAATCTGGCGACGGGCCTCGGCGTCGTTGCCGCGTGCGCCGCGCTTGTCGCGGTCGTCGGGCCGAAGGTACTCAAGCGGCTCGGCATCTGAACGCGCTCACGATGCGTGCGCCGAAAAGAAAAAGGCGCGCGAACTCCGAAGAGCGCACGCGCCTCTTGCAGCCGCTCGATACCACGCGAGAGCGTGGCAGCGAGCAATGCTGCTCAGTCGATTACATCTTGACTTCGTTCAGCAGCGACTTCTTGCCGGCCTTGTAGTTGTACAGCGAGATCACGCCGTGCTTCAGGTCGCCGTGCGCATCGAACGTCGTTTCGCCGATCACGCCCTTGTAGTCCGTTGCCGGCATTGCAGCGAGGATCTTCGCCGCATCCGTCGAACCCGCACGCTTCATCGCGTCGACGATGATGTAGACCGCATCGTACGTGAACGGTGCGTAGATCTGGATCGGCACGCCGAAACGCTTCTGGAACTTGGCCTGGAACTCTTCACCGGCCTTGCCCATCTTCTCGAGCGAGCGACCCGCTTCCGAGCACACGACGTTGTCGGTCGCATCGCCTGCCAGCGTGGCGAGCTGGTCGGTACAGACGCCGTCACCTGCCAGGATCTTCGCCTTGATGCCGAGCTGCTTCGCTTGCTTGGCGAACGGACCACCGGTGGCGTCCATGCCGCCGTACATGATCGCGTCAGGGTTCTCACCCTTGATCTTCGTCAGAATGGCGCGGAAGTCCACAGCCTTGTCGTTCGTCGCATCGTGCGAGACGACGGTCATGCCGAGCGCCTTCGCCTTCTTTTCGAACTCGTTTGCGAGGCCCTGGCCGTATGCCGTGGCGTCATCCACCACTGCAACCTTCTTCAGCTTCAGCGTCTCGGCTGCGTAGTTCGCCAGTGCCGGGCCTTGCTGCGCATCGGTCGCCACGACGCGGAACGTCGTCTTGAAGCCTTGCAGCGTGTATTGCGGGTTCGTCGCGGACGGCGAGATCTGAACGATGCCGGCGTCGCTGTAGATCTTCGATGCGGGGATCGACGTGCCCGAGTTCAAGTGGCCAACCACGGCAACGACCTTGTCGTCGACGAGCTTCTGCGCGACTTGCGTGGCCTGACGCGGGTCAGCTGCGTCATCCTGCGGGTCGAGCTGCAGCGTGACCTTTTGGCCGCCGATCGTGAGGCCCTTCGCGTTGATTTCCTCGACGGCGAGACGTGCACCGTTTTCATTGTCCTTGCCGAGGTGAGCGATCTGGCCAGTCAGCGGCGCGACGTGACCGATCTTGACGACTTCGTCTGCCACGGCGCCCGTTGCCATCGTCGCGAACAACATTGCAGCCGCGCTGATCGGCAACAGCTTTTGCATCTTGATATTCATGTAAGTCTCCGGTTTCGGTCCCAAAATCGGCGTAACGCCCTATCCCCGCTTTTCGTCTTCTGATCTCGATCCGAGGGGCGGCCACGCCGCATGCATCGTCATGCACTTGGTCTGGCACGCGAGCCGGCGAGTTTGTGACAAGCCGCGCCTTCGTGCTGCGCGCAAGTGTAGGGCAACAAATTAATGTTAGGGATTTTTTTCAGAAAGCCGTAGAACTACTAATGGCGTCATCATCTCGACACCGGGCAGACATATCGGCCCGATCCCCGGAAAGGCCCAGTTCATGCGGGTTTACAGGGAGGCGAAAGCAGCAGCATCGCGCAATCGATGCCACACTGGCCGCCTCTCTCATGCCTCACCCATACCGCTTAAGGAGAACAATATGCCCGTAGCGACGCAATGGATCGATATCAATACCGATGACGGTCAACAGTTCCAAGGCTATCTCGGAATTCCTCGCGCCGGCCGCGGCCCGGCCGTTCTGATCGTGCAGGAGATCTTCGGCGTCAATCCGCATATCCAGTCCGTCGTGGAGCAGTACGCGCTCGACGGTTATGTGGCGCTCGCGCCCGATCTTTTCTGGCGCCACGAGCCGCGGCTCGAGCTGCGCTACGTCGAACCCGACCGCGGTAAAGCGCTCGCGCTGCTCAAGCAAACCGACGTCAGCCTTGCGCTGTCCGACCTCGAAGCGGCCGCCAAGACGCTGCGCGCGAGGAGCGAGATCGACGGCAAGCTGGCCTCGATCGGTTTCTGTTTCGGGGGATTGCTTTCGTATCTGCTGGCCGCGCGCCACAGCGTCGACATGGCGGTTTCATACTACGGCGGCGGCATTCAGAACAAACTCGACGAGCTGAGCAATATCACGGTCCCGCTACAGATGCACTTCGGCGAGAACGACACGTCGATTCCGTTAGCGGCCGTCGAGCAGATACAACAGGCTTGCGCGGGACACCCGCATGTCGAGCTGCATCGCTATCCGGGCGCGGGCCACGGGTTCAGCTGCACCGATCGCGCATCGTACGACCAGCGCGCCGCCGTCGAGGCCCGCGGTCGCACGCTCGGCTTCCTGGCTGCCAACGCCTGAGCGAACCCTCCGGTACGGCGCACCGTGCGGCCTCGCTCGAGCCTTCGCGGCTCAGGCCGGATGCGCCTTCAAGCCTTCTTCGAATAGGCGCTGCACCAGCCTTTGCCGGCCACTTGCTTGCCGCCGAACATCGGACACGGAGCGAACGGGTCCGTCGCCTTGCCCTGGAAGAAATTGCAGTTGCTGCAGGTCTCGCCGGCCGCATATTTCGGGAATTTGGCTTTGTCGACCTTCGTGGCGTCGGCCTTGTAGCCGAGGGCCTGGGCCGTGGGATCGGTCTCGCTGACCTTGGGCGCGTCGGCGAACGCCTGGCGCGACAGCGCCAGCGACGAGGCCAAGCCGATGCTCGTGATGAGGAACGTACGACGGGACGTCTTCGTTGTCATGGGGGACTCTCCATTGCATTGATAGGGTCGTGACCGCTGTTCTCGTGACAGCAAGGGGGAGCATAACAACGAAGGGCCGACGGCGCACCCGCCCGGCCAAATGACGAACATAAGCGTGCGGCGCCAGCCACAACGATCCAGCGAAGACAGGACGGCGTTGCGCCGTTATGCCGCACGCCCAAGCAGTTCGCACACACGCTCAGCGATGGCGAGCGAGGCGGTCAGGCCCGGCGACTCGATGCCGAACAGGTTCACGAGCCCGCGCACGCCGTGCGCTGCGGGCCCTTGCATCACAAAGTCGGCGGCAGGTTCGCCGGGGCCGGAAAGCTTCGGCCGGATGCCCGCATAAGCCGGTTGCAGCGCGCCGTCAGGCAATGCCGGCCAGTACTCGCGGATCGCCGCATAGAAGGATTCCGCACGCCGCGGATCGACGTCGTAGTTGATTGCATCCACCCATTCCACGTCGGGCCCGAAGCGCGCCTGCCCGCCCAGATCGAGCGTCAAATGCACACCAAGCCCGGCCTCGTTCGGCATCGGATAAATGAGCCGCGAAAACGGCGTGCGTCCCGACAGGCTGAAATAGCTGCCCTTCGCGAAGTAAAGCGGCGGCACGTGTCGTGCGTCGAGGCCCTTGATCTTGCGCGCGACGGCATTGGCATGCAGACCCGCGCTATTGATCACGCAGGCCGCCGACAGTTGCGTCGGCGTGGCACCGCCCACACTGACGACAAAACGTCCGCCAGCCGCCACGATCGAATCGACCGGTGAATGAAACGCGCAAACGGCCCCATCGTGCTCGGCGTCGCCTTGCAACGCGAGGAGCAGCTGATGACTGTCGACGATCCCCGTATGCGGCGAGAACACCGCCGCGACGCAATCGAGGGCTGGCTCCAATTCCTGTGCGTCCGTGCCGCTGATGCGGATCAGATCGAGCACGCCGTTCTCTTTGCCGCGGGCCTCGATGGCGGCCAGTTGTTGCATCTGATTGCGCGCCGTCGCCACGAGCAGCTTGCCGCAGCGCTGGTGCGGCACGCCACGCGCGGCGCAATACTCGTAGAGCATTTCGCGGCCGCGCACGCAAAGCGTGGCCTTCAAAGAGCCGCGGGGGTAATAGAGGCCTGCATGAATGACTTCGCTGTTGCGCGAGCTCGTACCCGTGCCGACCGCATCGAGCGCTTCGAGGACGATCACCTCGCGGCCGCGCGCAGCCAATGCCCGCGCTACAGCAAGACCGACCACGCCGGCGCCGATCACTACACTTTCGATCTGATCCATATTCGTCCCGCAGCCCGCGAGCCGCGCTTCTCCATGCCGCTGGATATGTCGATTGGAACTTCGTCGTGGAACGCCTGAGCGCTCTGTCTCGTATCGGCACCGTTCTCGTGCGCATCACACGGGTGTCGGTGCATAGCAGCAATTGTACGACGCGCACGTGACGCGATTGCCCGCATCGCCGCCAAACAGGCGGCGAATGCGGTCAAGAAGACGTAAAGAGGGGAGTCGGCGGCGCAAATCGTCGGGCGCGTAGCCGGATGCGCCCGGTCGGAGGCCCCGTCCCGGAACGCGCTTCAGAACCCGATAGGACGCCGCCGCATGCCGCGGTCCATACGGATATCGTCGGGGCGTACCGTATCCCGCCCATCGATGCGTGCCGTGCCGAAGCCGTGGAGAATGGCCCGCCGCATCTCGCGCGGCGAAAAACGTGCAAGCGCATCGAGCGTATCGTCGCCGAGCTTCGCGGCGAAGCGCTGGCCCCACCCGTGTGCCGAGCGAATCTCGTCGTAGATCGCCTGCGCAATGCGGCGTGCGCCGTCGAGGTCGGGCGGCATGATCTCGTAGACGCTCATGCGGCTCAAGATCGGCTCGGGAATTGCACGCTCGTCGTTGGCGGTCGCAATCCAGATGACCTGCCCCGCATTGATCGGTATTTCGGCGAACTCATCGATGAATGTCTGCGCCGTCTCGTGTTCGAGCAGCGCGTAGAGTGCGCCGAGCGGGTCGTATTGCGTATCGCCGCTCGCCTTGTCGATCTCGTCGATGACGATGACCGGGTTCGCGTAGCTGCCGTTCACGAGCGTGTCGAAGACCTTGCCCGGCTTCGCGTTCTTCCATTGCGACGACGCCCCCGAGAGAATCCAGCCGGCCGTCAGCGAGCTCATTGCGACGTATTGATACGAAGTGCCAAGCAATCGCGACAAGGCCTTGGCGAAATGCGTCTTGCCGATGCCCGGCTCGCCGAGCAGCAGAATCGGCATCAGTTCGAGACGGTCCTCCGTTTCGAGGCACAGCGCCAATTGTCGCCGCACATCCTCCAGCGGGTCCGCGAAATTCGGCAGCGCGCCGAGCAGCGCGTCGATCGAAGGCATTCGGTTCGGCTTTACGCAAAAGCGCAGGTTGCCGACCTTCAGCATCTTTTCGTAGGTTGCACGCAGCGCCTCGTTGGCGCTGTCCGCCAGTTCGCTCAGTGCCGTCTCGACCCGATCCAGATCGTAGACTTTGCTGAACGAAGCCACCGCGATTTCCTGTTTGACTATGGCCGTCGTCATCGCTCACCTCACATCGATCGCCACCTGCGCGAGATCGAGCGCACCCCCGCACCCCGTATACACCCTTCCGGCTCACCTGCTTCATGCGGCTTTGGCTGCGCGTTCTCGTCCTCGCTGACTCGCAGTGTAGCCATGCAATTTCCATGCGCAAAACGAGCAGTCATCGGGGCGTGCTGCTAATAGCCCGTTGTCCGGCACGGTCGGCGCGCCGCAGGTCCGCGCGCATGCGATAGGCGTAAGATGTCCGTTTGCGCGCGCATGCGTTTCGTCGGCACAAATGTGTCAGCAGCGCGAAAAGGAGTTGCCCGGCATGAAGTGGAAAGCCTTCGTCGCAGCCGCCTGCTGTTGCGGCGCACAGCTCGCGTACGCACAGGCGGCGGGCACGGCCGCAACGCTCGTCGATTGGCAGATCGAGGTCGTGCGCGACGGCCAGACCATCGACACGTTCGCGAACCACACCGCGCTCGGTCAGGCGAGCACGGCCACGCACCACCACGAGATCACCCATGATATCGATGGCAAAGACCGGCCCGCGGGCAAGATCGACCTCGCGCGTACGATCACCGTCTCGCCGGTGGCCGCCGCCGGGTCCGGCATCACGCTTGCAATAGATGCCGACGAGACGGTCGAAGAGGACGCCGCCGGACAGACCCCCGAAGGATGCCGGTTGCCGCCCACGCCGCGACGCGTGAGCGCGAGCCACCCGGCGTTCCTCGTACCGGCCGGGCAGTGGGCCGCATGGACGCTGATCGAGCACGATCCGATGCTCGTCTACCGCGTGCATGCGAGCGTGGCAGCCCCTCGTTGATCGATCGTCATCGAACATTTGCATTGAGCGGACACGGCGCGGCATGCGAAACCCAGAAGAACTGATTCCCGAAAGCGCGGCAAGCCCGCAAAAAAAGACGTTCGTCGCGGTGAGCTGGAACCTGCACAAGGGCCGCTCGCCGCTCGGCTTCACGGCCTGGAAAGCCATGCAGCGGTGGGTCGAATCGATCCACGCCGATGCCTACTTTCTGCAGGAAGCCATGGCGCGCCGCATGCCCGGCCCCGTGCTCGCCACGACCTTCGGCACGCCCGTGCACGAACCGCTCGCCGATATCTGGGAATGTCAGGCGACCGAGATCGCCCATGCGCTCGATCTGGAAATCGCGCTCGGTCCGAATGTGTTCAAACCGTCGTGGCGGCACGGCAACGCGATCCTCTCGCCCCATCCGCTCGATCTGGGCGGGCGCTGGGATATCTCGGCGCACCGCTTCGAGCGGCGCGGCCTGCTCGTCGCGCGCGCGAGCGTTGCCGGCCGCGCAGTCACCTTGCTCTGCGCCCACCTTGCGCTGACCCGCGCCGCGCGCTTGCGCCAGATGCGCTGGATCGCCCATTGGATCGGCCGAGAAGCCCCCACAGGGCCGCTGATCCTCGCCGGCGATTTCAACGACTGGCGCAACGATTCCGTGCCGCTTTTCGGCGAGCTGGGTCTCTCGGAAGTCGCCACGGAGCTGGGGGCGTCAGGCAGGACCTTCCCGGCGTTTTCCCCTGCATTGGCGCTCGACAAGATGTTCGTGCGCGACCTGCGCCCCGTGGAATGGATTCAGCCCACGCAGGAAACGGCGTGGCTGTCCGACCACTTGCCCTACATCGCGCGCCTGCAACTCGACGACTAGGCTGCCCTGCGACGGGCGGGGCGCAAAAGCGCGTCAGGACGCCGTTTGTGCGTGCTTTTGGGTCCGCGTTTGGCGCCCCGATGCACGGTTTTCGCACACCCCTCGAAACGGGTGCGGCGCAGTCTTGCTGCACACGCGTTAAAATGCAGGGTTTCCGCGTCTTGCGACGCAATCGCAAAAGCACATTGCGCGAGCCAGCCGGCCCGAGCGCTCGTGTGCCGAGCGCCCGGTGCCATCACTTCGCACAATCCAAGTAGCCATGAGCAATCTGAATCCGCAAACCGTCCTCTCGGTTCACCACTGGACCGACACGCTCTTCAGTTTCACCTGCACGCGCGATGCGTCGTTCCGCTTCGAAAACGGCCAGTTCACGATGGTCGGCCTCGAAGTCGACGGCAAACCGCTGATCCGCGCCTACAGCATGGCGAGCGCGAACTACGAGGAAAACCTCGAGTTCCTGAGCATCAAGGTGCCCGACGGCCCCCTCACCTCGCGCCTCCAGCACTTGAAGGTCGGCGACCAGGTTCTGATCGGCAAGAAGCCCACGGGCACGCTCATGGCCGACAACCTGCTGCCGGGCAAGACGCTGTGGCTGCTGTCGACGGGCACCGGTCTCGCGCCGTTCATGTCGATCATCAAGGACCCTGATGTCTACGATCGCTACGAGCGCGTCGTTTTGACGCATACGTGCCGCTTCGTCGACGAGCTCGCCTACAAGGAATACATCACCGACCACCTGCCCGCGCACGAGCATATCGGCGAGCTGGTCCGTGAAAAGCTGGTCTACTACCCGACGGTCACGCGCGAATCGTTCGCCAACCGCGGTCGGATCACCGAACTCATCGATACGAAGAAGCTGTTCGCCGACCTCAATCTGCCGCCGTTCTCGCTCGAAAACGACCGCGTCATGCTTTGCGGCAGCCCGCACATGCTGCGCGACACGCGCGAATTGCTCGACGGCCTGGGCTTCCAGGAAGGCAGCAATAATGCGCCCGGCCATTACGTCGTCGAAAAAGCGTTCGTGGGCTAAACCCCAGCGCCGGCCGCCTGGCGGTCCGCCCCCCGAAACCGGAGCCTGCGCTCCGGTTTTTTTTCGCCCGTCCGCGTTTCGAGGGGGCTTTCGCCCTGTTACATCCTCGCTCGACCACACGACATTCGTCGTAGGATTTTTTCCTACAGCGCATGGATTCCGAATTGTCAATCAGGGCTTGTCAACCCTGTTGTAAGCCTTGCCACGCCTATATTTTCCTCAAATATGGGATATCATCCGGCCCCATGGGTAGTGCAGTGGAACCGTTCCTGCGCCCTGCCCTGATTGTTACCAGATGTAAATTACGTTACGCCGTACGGTAGGTGCCCGGCACCGCGGCAATGTCGTGTTTTCGAGGTTGTTTGTTGCGCGATGAATGAACGTCTGGCCCAGTTGCTCCCTGCACGGGACACCGAAGAATCGACGACGGTCCTCCCGCTCAGCGCCCATGTTTCGCTCTGCCCGCTGCACGAAGCCGATTCCATCGGTGTCGTATCGGCCGCCAATCAGGCAGACGAGTTCGCGCATCTGCGCAAACGGTTGCGGGAACTCGCCACCGACGCGGTGGACGCCCGCGAGGCCGCCCATGCGCATCTCGCGCGCGAAATCCATGACGCCCTCGGCGCCGAGCTGACCGCTGCGCGCTTCGCACTCGCCAATCTCGAACATTTGTTGCCCGCGACGGCACGCACGGCAAGCGCCGGCACGCTGGCAACCGTCCAGCAGGCGCTTGACGCCGCGAGCGAGGCTAGCCGGCGCATCGTCGAGGAGTTGCACGTGCCGCCGCTCGAGGGGGGGCTCGTCGCTGCGCTCTCGCAATGGACGCGTTCGTTCGCGCGCCGCACGGCGCTGACGACGAGCTTCGTCTGCGCCGCCGACATGCGGCTCAAACAGTTGCCCCACGAGGTGGCGCTTGCCATCTTCCGCGTGGCACAGGAAGCGCTCAATAACGTCGCCAAACATGCCCACGCCAGCTTCGCAGACGTGCGGATCCGGACCGATGCGCGCTACCTGACGCTCGTCGTCAAAGACAACGGCCAAGGGATGCCGCGCGGCGGCAAGCGCAGCCGCGCCATGAGGACGGGTTTCGGTTTGACCGGCATGCGGGCGCGTTGCGAAGCATATGAAGGCACGCTGCGGCTCAGGTCGCCCGGCCCCGGATCGCCGCCGGTGACGGAAGCGACGCGCGCGGCGAATGCCGTCCAGCCTGAGCTCGCCAGCGCCCACAGCCGATGCGCAAGCAGCGCGGCGGGCACCGAAGTACGCGCTCGCTTCGCCTGGGC
Organism: uncultured Trinickia sp.; assembly: GCA_966431825.1. Classification (GTDB taxonomy): domain Bacteria; phylum Pseudomonadota; class Gammaproteobacteria; order Burkholderiales; family Burkholderiaceae; genus Trinickia. The sequence goes on along the minus strand of CBJMQH010000107.1, from coordinate 3,160 downwards.
CGCGATGATGCCGGACGCCGCTTCGCCCGCGCAGGCCGGTCTTGCAGTCGTAAGGTAAACCGATGACCCTCCGTATCCTGCTCGTCGACGATCACGCCATCGTGCGCCAGGGCGTGCGTCAACTGTTGCTGAACCACAGCGTCGCCCGCGAAGTGGTCGAGGCGGAAAGCGGCGCACAAGCGCTCGCGAATCTCGACGGCGAGCCGTTCGACGTCATCCTGCTCGACATCTCGCTGCCCGACATGAACGGCGTCGAAGTCCTGAAACGCGCAAAGCGCAAGGCGCCCCGCGCGCCCGTCATGATGTTCTCGATGTACCGCGAAGACCAATACGCGGTCCGCTCGCTGAAGGCGGGCGCCGCGGGGTATCTGTCGAAGACGGTGACGGCGGCACAGATGATCGACGCGATTCGCCAGGTCGCCGCAGGCCGCAAATATGTGAGCCCCGCGCTGGCCGAGGCGCTGGCCGATTACGTATCGTTCGACAACGAACAGCTCCCGCATGAGAAGCTGTCCGACCGCGAATACCAGACGCTGTGCATGCTGGCCTCCGGCAAGCGGCTCACCGATATCGCGCACGCCCTCTCGCTTTCGGTGAAGACGGTCAGCGTCTATCGCTCGCGGCTGCTCGAAAAGATGAAGCTGCGCAACAACGCAGAGCTGACGTTTTACGTCATGTCGAACCGCCTGATCGACCTGAACCCCGCGATGACGATGGCGACCGCCTGATACCCCGCCTGATACCTCGTCGCCCCCTCCTGGGCACCCCTCCCCCAAGTAGCCGAGGCGCTCCTCGCCCCGTCAGCTCGGCCGGTGCACCCGCTACCCGCCCCGGTTGCACGTTCACAACGCAAACAGGTTGCACCCGAGACGTCAAACCCGCGTCGCAGCATTGTCTGATTCTCGTGCGCCTCCCTTGGCGGGCTAGGCACATCGGCTACAATCGCAGGCTTTCCACGAGCCGGCACGCACCAGGCCGGTGCAAAACGCAGGAGACCCGCTCCCCATGTCCCTTTTCCGCAAGAAAGACGTCGCGCAGATGATCGCCGGCGCCGAGCGCACCGGGCTCAAGAAGGCCCTCGGCGCACTCGATCTGACGTTCCTCGGCATCGGCGCGATCATCGGCACCGGCATCTTCGTACTGACCGGCACCGGCGCCGTGCAAGCCGGCCCCGCCCTGATGGTCTCGTTCCTGATCGCGGCCGTCGCCTGTGCGCTCGCCGGGCTCGCCTATGCCGAGTTCGCCTCGACCATTCCCGTCGCCGGCTCGATCTACACTTACTCGTACGCGACGCTCGGCGAACTCGCCGCCTGGATCATCGGCTGGGACCTGATGCTCGAATACGGTCTCGCGGCATCGGCCGTGTCGGTCGGCTGGTCCGGCTATGCGCAATCGCTGCTGGCCGGCTTCGGCATCAAGCTGCCGGTCGCGCTGACGGCCGCACCGGGCGCGGTTGCCGGCGCCACGACGCTGTTCAACCTGCCGGCCTTCCTCGTGATGATGATCATCACGACGCTGCTGTCGGTCGGCGTGCGGGAATCGACGCGCGTGAACAACGCGATGGTCGCCATCAAGGTCACGGTCGTGCTCGCCGTCATCGCGGTCGGCGCGTTCCACGTGCAGCCCGCCAACTGGCACCCGTTCATCCCGAACGGCTGGAACGGCGTGTTCGGCGCTGCCGCCGTCATGTTCTTCGCGTTCATCGGCTTCGATTCCGTTTCGTCCGCCGCCGAAGAGGTCAAGGATCCGAAGCGCGACCTGCCGATCGGCATCATCGCCTCGCTTGCCGTCTGCGCCGTGCTCTATGTCGCCGTCGCCGCCGTGGTGACCGGCATTGTGCCTTCCGCAAAGTTCGCCGAAGTCTCGCACCCCGTCTCGTACGCGCTGCAAGTGGCCGGCGAGAAATGGGTCGCCGGCTTCATCGATCTGGGCGCCGTGCTCGGCATGCTGACCGTCATCCTCGTCATGAGCTACGGCCAGACCCGCATCATCTTCGCGATGTCGCGCGACGGGCTGCTGCCGCGCATGCTTTCGAGCGTCCACCCGCGGTTCGCCACGCCGTTCATGACGACCTGGATCGTCGGCATCTTCTTCGGCCTGATCGGCGCGCTCGTGCCGCTGAACGTCCTCGCCGAACTGATCAACATCGGCACGCTGGCCGCGTTCTCGATGGTCTCGATCGCCGTGCTGGTACTGCGCCGCACGCACCCCGACCTCAAGCGCGCGTTCCGCTGCCCCGGCGTCCCCGTGGTGCCCCTCCTGGCCGTTGCATCGTGTCTGTTCCTGATGCTGAACCTGCAGCGCGTCACCTGGTTGTTCTTCGCCGGCTGGCTCGTGATCGGCCTCGTCGTCTACTTCGGCTATTCGCGCCGTCGCTCGCTGCTCGCCCACGCCGGGCGCGCACCGCACTGAACGGCGAGTAATAACTGTCGGCCGGGCAGCAGCCCAACCATACGGGGGCCGAGCCCACGAGCGCCCCCATCTTCCCGGCAGCAGCTCATAAAACGGCATACCCTTCACGTAAGGGGTGCCGTTTCTTCAATCCGCTCCCTTTTTACCCGCCGCCCGCACTGTTCAGGATGTCGCCATTTTGAGCGCGGCGTGGAGGCACGCACGGAACCTCGGCGACGCCGTCGGTTCATAATGGTGATTCTCCTACCTGCGCGCCGCGACGCGCGCCGATTCGCCAATCGAACGCGCCCCAGCCGGCACTTCGCGTACCGCCCGTCCATCGCCCGCATCCGGCACTTTCCGTGCTGGAAGGCGTTTTCGGCATCGTGCGGCGGCTAACCGGCCCGCTCACAGCGGTCCACCACGCGAGGTCAAGAAACCTTGGGGCCGCCCGCCGTTTTCTTGAGAGGAGCAACGAGCATGGAATTGACCGAGACCTACACGCTGCCCGTACCACCGCAGCGTGCCTGGGCAGCGCTCAACGACGCCGAAATCCTGCGAGCGTCGATCCCGGGGTGCGAGCGCATCGAGGCCGAGGGCGACAACGCCTATTCCCTCGCCGTCGTCGTGCCCGTCAACGGGGCGAAGGCGCGCCTCAAGGGGCGCATGTCGCTCACGGAAATCGAGGCACCGCGCGCCTGCACCCTGTTGTTCGAGGTCGAATCGGGCGGCGCGGACGCCGGACGCAATCGCGCCCGCCTGCGCCTCG
>CBJMQH010000106.1:0-12617 GCA_966431825.1 uncultured Trinickia sp. | reverse complement strand
AGACCGCCTTCGTGGTACAGACGCATGACTTCAAGCCCGATCGCGGCGCTCACCGGGTGCGCCGAATACGTATGACCGTGCCCGACGACGGCACCGGACTCGCCATCGGCGATGCCCTGGTACACGGCGTCGGATAAGAGCACGGCACCCATCGGGGCGTAGCCGGCCGTCAGGCCTTTGGCGACCGTCATGAGGTCCGGCTCGACGGCTTCGGTGAGGCAGGCAAAGAGCGGCCCGGTGCGGCCGAAGCCCGTAATCACCTCGTCAGCGACGAACAGGATGCCGAGCCGGCGGCAGGCCTCGCGCATGGCCTTGAGCCAGCCGGTGGGCGGCACGATCACGCCGCCCGAGCCTTGAATCGGTTCGCAGAAGAAGGCCGCCACGCGATCGGCGCCGAGTTCGGCGACCTTGCCTTCGAGGGCGGCGACCGAGGCGTCGATGAGCGCAGCATCGTCGGCATACTCGCTGCGATAGGCGTAGGGCGACGGGATGTGATGCTGCGTGGCGAGCGGCAGGTCGAAGTTGCGATGGAAGGCCGGCAGGGCCGTCAGGCCTGCGCCGATCGCCGACGAGCCGTGGTACCCGCGTGCCAGCGCGATGATGTGCTTTTTCGCGGGGCGGCCCGTGGCGTTGTAGTAGTGCGTAATGAAGCGCAGCGCCGAATCGACGGCGTCGGATCCGCCCAGCGTGAAGTAGACGTGGGCGAGCGATGCCGGTGCGCGCGCGACGAGCTGCTGCGCAAGCTCGATGGCGGGCGCCGAGCCGAAGTGGAAGTAGCCCGTTGCGTAGGGCAGGCGGGCCATCTGCCGCGTGGCCGCTTCCACGATGCTCGCGTGACCGTAGCCGGTATTGACGCACCAAAGCCCCGAGAAGGCGTCGAGCAGTTCGTTGCCGTCGGCATCGCGCAAAAAGACGCCTTGCGCGGATTCGAGTACGGTCACCCCACGCGCCTCGTGCGCGCGGTAGCTGACGACGGGGTGGATCAGATGTTTGCGGTCGGCTTCGATGAGCGAGGGGTTCGGCACGGTTCGGCTCCCGGTTGGAGAGTGGGCTGTTGACCGTTTCATGCTACCGGTCCGGGGGGCGCGTCCGTTTCGCCAAATCGCCGCGCAAATAGCGCGATTATGGTTTTTTGCAGAAGGGCGGCAGCATATTCTGCTGCGCCGACTTGGCTGCGTTTTTTCGTCGCGCTCAATACCCGCGGGCGCGGTCGATTTGCCCGGTCATCGGCTGGCCGTTGCGGTGACGGCGGATGTTTTCGAGGACGACGTCGACGGCTGTTTCGGGCCGCGTCGCGCTGGCGATGTGCGGCGTCAACCGGATGCGCGGGTGTGTCCAAAACGGGTGCGAGGGCGGCAGCGGCTCCGGGTCCGTGACATCGAGAATCGCGTGCTGCAGGTGCCCCCGGTCCAGCGCGTCGAGCAGCGCCGCTTGATCGACCTGCGGTCCGCGGCCGACGCTGACGAACGAAGCGCCCTGCGGCAACGCCGAGAACAGGCGTGCGTCGAGCAGACCGCGCGTGGCATCGGTGAGCGGCAACAGACAGATGAGGATGTCGGTGCGCGCGAGAAACGCGTCGAGCGCGGCGGTGCCGGCAAAGCAATCGACGCCCGGCAACGTATGCGCCGACCGGCTCCAGCCCGCGCACGGAAAGCCGAACGGCGCGAGGCGTTCTAGCACGGCGCGGCCCAGCATGCCTAGCCCAAGTACACCGATACGGCGCGACGCGGCAGGGCGAGCGGGCAGCGGTTGCCAGACGCGCGCTGCTTGCTGGCGGGCGTAGTCGAAGAAATCGCGGTGCAGCGTGAGGACCGACTGCACGACGTACTCGATCATGCCTTCGACGATGCCCGGTTCGGTCATGCGCACGACGGCAATGTGGTCGGGCACGCCGGACAGATCGAATTGATCGATGCCGGCGCCCACCGAGAAGATGACTTCGAGGTTTGGAAACGTGCTGGCCGGATCGTCGGGCGGCTGCCAGGCTGCGAGGTAGCGTACGGCGGCAGGGTCGCCGGCATCGGGCCAAAGGCGCAAGTCGATATCGGGGGCCTTCGCCGCGAACAAGGCGGCCCATTGTTTGCCGCGTTCGGGATCGGCCTTGTAGAGGAGCGTCATAGTGTGTGTCTACCGTCCGACCGGGGTGCGCATCAGCCGAGCGCCTGGCTGACGATGGCGTATTGAAGAAAGTCCGGGTCGCGGGCCGGGGCCCCGTTACGCGCCATCTTCACGACCGTGTCGACGCACGGCAGGCCGATCGATTCGAGCCAGGGGCCGAGCCCCTGTTCATCGGGCGTATCGAGGCGCGTGAAAGCGCCGGCATTCGCGGCGAGCCGGTCGGCAATGAGTCGTTGCGCACGCTGCGTTTGAAGGCCGTCATCCGCGGCCGCGACGACAGGGCCGATCGCGTGCCCGCGGCCATACGGGCGCAGCAGCGCGAAGCCGATCACGTTTTCGTCGCGCACGAGTGCGATACCTTGCGCGAGTTCGACGAGCGGGGGAAGGAGGCTGCTGCGGTCAAGGCCGCACGCGCGCGAGGCAAGCTCGATGAGACGCGGCATGTCGCCCGCTTCGAGCGAGCGCAGTCGTTCGCCGGGCAACGCGGCGACCTGCGGAATATGAAACGCGCTGCCCTGGTGCTGATGCAACAGTCCGATCGGCCTGAAGCCGAGCTTTTCATAGAGCGGCTGGCCGGCGGGTGTCGCGTGCAACACCGTCATGCGCGGACCGAGCACGTCGATGAGCCGTTCCATGAGCAGGCGGCCGATACCGTGCCCCTGCCGATCGGGGGCAACGATCACGAGGCCCAGCGTGGCGCCCGCTTCGCCGAAGGGCCAGTAGAGCGCTGTGCCGACCACGCGCTCGCCCTCCTTGACGACGAATCCGCGGCCGGCTTGCGCAGCAAAGCGCCAGTCGTCTTCCCGATGCGGCCAGCGCAGCGCAAGCGAAAGCGCGTGAGCCCCTGCGATATCGGCGGACGAAAACGGTTGGCACACGAGAGGCGAGGGTGCGGACAGGGCGGACATCGAATACTCCGAGGCAGGCGCAGGACACGAGTGTTACTTTGGCAGCGTGCCGTGCGCAGCGGATAGGATGATCCTGTCGTCGATAAGCCGACCTAAGCGTCTGCGGGCGACACCGTCGCTTTTTCCGCAGGCGCTGATTGCATCAACGCGATGCCCGCGAGCAGGACGACGGCGCCGAGCCCGCCGTACCACGTCATCCGTTCGTGCAGCACGAGGACCGCCAGCACGGTCGACACGAGCGGTTCGATCAGGCTGGCGATGGCGCCGCCGATGGCGCCCGTCGCTTTGATGCCGCCGAGAAAGAGCGTCTGCGCGAGCGCCGTGGGCACGGCGGCAACATACAGGAGCATGGCCCATCCGGCCGGGGAGTAGCGCAGTTGCAAGCCGTCGTGGCCGGCGAACGGCAACAGGGCCAGCGCACCGATCGCGAAGCTGATGGCCCCCGCATGCATCGGGCCGCAGGTTCGGCCGGCCGCGCGGGCCGCGAGAAGATAAAAGGCGTAGCAGGCCGCACATGCGACGGCAAGCGCAACGCCCGACGCAAATTGCGCGGAAAGGACCCCGGGTTGGGGCGTGCGCCCGACGAGCAGCACCGTGCCTGCGATAGCGGCGGCGAGCGCGGCAACGGTCCTTGCTCGGAGTCGCTCTCCGAGCAAGGACACGCTGACGAGCGCAACGATAATCGGCGCGCCGCAGATGCTGATCAAGACCGATACGGCCACGCCGACACGCTCGATCGCCAACACATAGGTGAGTTGGTAGAAGGCCATGCATAGCCCGAGGGCCGCGAGCGCGAGCAGGCCGCGCAGCGTGAGCGGCACGAACCAGCGGCCTGCGCGTAATCGTGCCATCGCCAGAAAGAACGGGACCGACAACGCAAGGCGCAGGAAGCTGATCGACACGGCGTTGGCCCCTCCCGACGTGCCGAGCGCATGAAAGACGATCCCTGTCGTTCCCCACAGCGAAGCCGCTGTCAGCAGAGCAAGCCAACCGTTGTTCCTGGCGGTGTCGCGGCTGTGCGCATCGAGCCGCGCAGCGGCAGGGGAAAGGTCGTTCATCGGTATCTCCTTCGGATTCGCCGCGCGGGACGATATAATTGACAGTGATGTTAACGTTGACACGATTGTCAATAATTGTCAAGCTTGACCAGAGAGTGGGGGCGAATGGCGATGACCAGACAGTTCGACGAGGACGTTGTCTTGCGCCGCGTGCTCGATGTGTTTTGGGCCAAAGGATGGCAAGCCACGTCGATGGCGGATCTGGCCGGCGCGGCGGACGTTCAGCGCGGGTCGCTCTACCACGCCTACGGCGGGAAGGTGCAGTTGTTCGAACTCGCCTTCGAGCGGTACGCGCAGCAGGTGCTCGAAGAATCGCGTGCAGCACTCGATGCACCGACTGCCGCACGCGCACTCGAGCAATTTTTTGACATCTCGATCGGCAGCATGACGGCCGGTGCGCCCCCGCGCGGCTGTCTCACGACGAAGACCGCCGTGGATGGCGACATCGTGGACGCATCGATCCGGCGCCGGGTGCGCGAACTGCTCGAACGCCTGGAACGGGTACTCGTCGACGCGCTGTCGCGCGAGCCGCTACGCGATGCGTTGATCGAGACGCCGCAGCGCACGGCGCAGCTGATCGTCGCGTTCACGCGCGGGCTCGCGGTCATGGAGCGCGTCGATCACGACGGCGACCGGCTGCGCGCGCTTGGCCGCAATTTCGTCTCGCTACTGCTGAAACGAGGCCGATGAGCTGAAGCGGGACGATACGGCCGCAAAGGGGCGGGATCCGGGGGATGGCGGGAACGGGCGTTGCAAAGCGTTCGCATGCGACACCGTTCACTCATCACCAACGAGGGGGATCTCCCATGTTCGTTCACAACAAGCGATTGCAGTACACCGTGCGCGTCAGCGCAACGAATCCCGGCCTCGCGAACTTGCTGCTCGAGCAGTTCGGCGGGCCGCAGGGCGAGTTGGCTGCGGCCATGCGGTATTTCACCCAGGCCGTCAGCGAAGAAGATCCCGGCCGCAAGGATATGCTTTACGACATCGCGACCGAAGAGCTGAGCCACCTCGAAATCATCGGTTCGATCGTCGCCATGCTGAACCGGGGCGCGAAAGGTGAATTGGCCGAGGCTGTCGACGGTCAGGCCGAGCTGTATCGAAAGCTCAACGGTGCAGGCAACGACAGCCACGTGACACAACTGCTCTATGGGGCGGGTACACCGCTCACGAATTCTGCCGGCGTGCCGTGGAGTGCGGCCTACATCGATACGATCGGCGAGCCGACGGCCGACTTGCGCTCGAATATCGCGGCCGAGGCGCGCGCCAAGATCATCTACGAACGGCTCATCAATGTATCCGACGACCCCGGCGTTCGCGATGCGCTCGGTTTTCTGATGACGCGCGAGGTCTCGCATCAGAAGTCGTTCGAAAAGGCGCTGTATGCGATCACGGCCAACTTCCCGCCCGGAAAAATGCCCCCTAAGCCAGAATATGCGAGCGTCTATTACAAGATGTCGCAGGGCGAACCGCCCGAGCGCGGGCCCTGGAACGAGGGGCGCGGTTTGCAACTCGTCGAGAATCCGTTGATTCCGGTGGATGGCGGCGACGGCCTGGCGAGCGTCAGGCTCGACGACGAAGCACGCAACGCACTCGACGCGATGAAGCTGCGACTCAAGTCCGACCGCACACGGGATCCGGAGACCGGGGCTGAATTGGGCTCGGTTGCGCCAGGGCAGAACGGCTTGTCGACGTGACGCTCGCCGGCCGGGGCGCGCCGTGCGTGCTCCGGCGACAAGTAGCGCGCATACGCTTTAGGGTTGGCGGGCAAGACGCTCCATTGCCGCCCGGAGTGCTCGCAAGGCGCGCAGGACGAGCAGGGGCGGCCCTGCTTTCAGGCGGCCCGCCCCTGCAGCTGCGCGCATCTCGATCAACTCTTCCATCGCCCGTTCGGGTGTCGTGAAGCGTCCTGTGGCGGCGCTGATGTAAGTCGGATAGAGAATCAGCGCAGCGGCGACGAGTGTGTCGAGCGTGAGTCGGCGCCCGCGGCGCTCGCATGCGCAGCGATCGGTCGTCAGCCCCCAGCCTGCATAGAACGGCACACCGTGCGCGGTGACAGGCTTGCCGTGCAGCAGCGCTTCGAAACCGGTCAGCGAGGTCATGACGTGAACGGCATCGACGGCCGTGATCAGATCGACGATCGACTCCGCGCCTGTCAATACGGCGTCGGCATTCGCGGCCAACCGCCCGCGTGCTGCTCCGCCGCGTCGCAGACCGGCCGCAACGTCGGGGTGCGGCTTGTAGACAACGAATGCGTCGGGTTCGAGCGCGCGTACGGCTTCGAGCAAAGCCGCGTTCGTCCGTACGAGCGGACTGCCGTGCGTGAGAGAGGCGTCGTCTTCTACCTGTCCCGCTACGAGGACGACGCGGCGGGCGTGGGCCGGCCGTTTCCAGCAAGGGCCGGCGAGGTTGTATTTCGTGACGCGGGCTTCGGTCAACGCGTGGCGCAGCTTTGCGGCACGTTCGATCAGGGCAGGCGAGAACGCAGCCTCAGCGAGCAGCATTTCGAGCGCAGAAGGCGCATGCGCGCGGTAGTGGATGCCTGCGCTGTCGAGCAGCCACGAGCGTGGCGGCACGAGGCGCGCACCGAGACCGACCGAGCGCACGAAGCCGTCTTCGACCCGGATGACCGTTTCAGGCCGCGGCGCAACAGGCAGGGGAAGTGCACCCCAGAGTGCAACGGCTTGCGCACCGGCGGGTAGCTGCCGGGGATGACGCACGAACCGCAGCGTGCTGCCGCCGAAGAACGCGCGGGCGATCGGTTTTTTCCAGCGGGAGAACCCGACTGCGTGGATCGTCTCGGGAAAACGCGCGCGCATCCGGCGCTGCAGTGCGATGTGCTCGATCGCGCGCTCGACCTCGCACCGTTGCCCGGTTTCGGGATCCACATAGCGCGTGTAGCCGATCAGGGCCGCGTGCACGAGTTGAGCGAGGCTTGCTCGTGCGCGCCGTGCGGGCTGTCGCATGACGTCCTTCGTCAGGCCCCAACCTGCGTAGAACGGCATGCCGAAGACGCGCGCAGGCCGTTGCCAGATCAGCGCTTCGAAGCCGAGCTGCGAGCTGACGGTATAGACGACGCGGGCGTATTCGAGCAGGTCGGGCGCATGACGGTTGTCGGCGACGATCCGCACACGCGCGGCGGCACCCGGGGAAAGCTGCGCGAAATGCCCGCGTTTGCGGCCCGCAACGACATCGGGGTGCGCCTTCAGCAGCACGGTTGCGCCCGGCTGCTCGTCGAGCGCGGCCTCCAGCATCCGTCCGAAGTCGGCCGGTGTTGCCCGTGCCCCTTCGATCGCGAGGTCTCCATACGTTTGATCGACCACGAGCACGTAGTCGTCGAGGCACTTCGCGCTGTCGCGGACGTGGTTGTATTTCGACAGACGCGCTCCACGCCACGCATGCATGAGCGCGTGCGTGCGAGCGACTGCGCTTGGATCGAGCGCCGCCGCGATGTCGCATTCGAGCCGTGAGGGCGAATGGGCGTCGTAGTAGATGCCGATATCGTCGACGACGAGCGAGACCGCCTGAGGATCGGTTGCATCGCCTGCCGAGCGCAAAAAGCCGTCCTCGAGCAGCAGCGGCGGCAAGCCCGACTGCTGCGCGAGCCTGCGGGCAGTGCGGCCGCTTCGTTTGTTGCCCCAACCTGCGATTGCAGTGATCGTGGTGCGTGCACATTTCGCCTGAAGTGCGTGCGTGACAAACTGCACCTGCGCGCCGAGCAGTGCGGCGATATCACGCCGTCGCGCGATGTTCGCGCTCGTCACACCGATCATGTGTGCGTCGTTCTGTCCGATAAGCGCCATGGTTCAATAGTCGTTCAGGAGCAGACGGATCTTTCGGGACAACGAATCGAAACGGCCGACATGACCGGGCTTTGCGTCGAACAGCACCGCGTAGCCGCGTGGATCGATACCGTCGCGCGCGCACTGTGCGACGAGTGCGGCGATCAATTCAAGGTCGATCGTTGACCCGGACGGGTCGCTGCCTTCATCGGGAATGACGGGCTCCAACGCAAGCGCCGCCTCCATCTTCGAGCGGAAATGCGCGGCGTTGCGCGCACGGGCCGCGTAATAGGCATCGCGCTTCGTCGGGTGCCAGAGGTGGAACGCCACTTGTCCGCGCAGCAGCGCGGGCAACGCAAGGCGTGCGAGCATGCTGCGAAACCCAGCGGCAAGGAGCGGGGCACGGCTCGGTGCATCGACCAGCATTGCACGCGTGACGGGGATGAGCGCGTGCAGCCATGCCAGTCGCAGCAGGAAGTCGAAGTCCTCGTATCCGTGGCCCGCGAAGCGCGGATCGAAGCTGCCGGCCCGCGTAAAGTCGCGCGTCGCGAACAGCGCGACCGAGCTTGCGAGTGCCATATGCAGGAACGGCGCGCGGCGAAACTGCAGATAGGTATCGAGGAGCGTTTGCGTATCGGTGCGCCCCCGCAGCAGTTGCGTCGTGCCATGGCGAGACAGGTAGAGGCACGGAAGGATGCGCATCGGCGCATTGCCGCCCTGGACCTCGGCGGCTGCGTCGAACAAGGCATAAGCCGGCAGATGGACGTCGGCATCGAGCAGCAGCGTGAGCGGCGTTTCGACGCGCGAAATGCAAGCGTTTCTGAGTGCGGCGTGATTGATGTCGGCCGAATCGGGATACACGGTGGCGCGCGCGACACCGTGTCGTTCGCACAGCGCTGCGAGTCGCCGGTCGGCCCAGCTTCGTCGGTCGCCATGACCGACGACGACGCGCAGCGCGTGCGCTTTCGCATCGGCGAAGAGGGTGGCAAGGCGGTGCAGCAGGTTCAGCGGTCGGCGCGAGAGGTCCACCGGCACGATGGCGGTAATGAGGTCAGGCGGCGGGGACAGCACGAGCGGTGATCGGCGCGACGGGCGCATTTATAACCCCAACGCAATTTTCGTGGTGAGTGCGAGTTGATAGACGACTTGAAAGACGTCCTTCGCGAATTGGCGCGTTTTGAAATCGGGTTTCGGCAGCACGAGGATTTCGTCGCCCGGGGCCACGCGCGGCGTGCGCCTTCCGTCGGAAAACGTGCCGTCGCGATGGGCGACGACGACCCGCGCGCGATCGGCACGCTGGGCGTAACCGCCCGCGCGAGCGATGTAGTCATCGACTTCATAGCCGGGTACGGCAGCGAGCGCGGTCGGAAACAAAACTTCGCCGCCCACGAGCACGAGCCCGTCCGCCGACGGGATTCGGACGATGTCGCCGTTTTCGAGCAGTAGTGCATCGCGCAGGGCGCCTTGCCCGACGACAGCCTGACCGATCGGCTCGATCGAGCGCGCCCGTTCGATCCACTTGAGAACCAGATTCGCTTCGTCGTTGCGCAGGCGTGCTTCTTCTTCGGTGCCCGATCGTGCCGTGAGCACCGATGCTTCGAGCGCGCGCAGGGCCGTGTCGAGCTGCGCCCTTTGCCGCAATTTGAGGCTCGTGCGAAACAGCTGGACGGTGTCCGGTTCGGAGCGTGCATTGAGCGGCACCTGGGCGAGTAGTGACCCGAGCCGGCTGCCATAGGGCAGCACGTATTCGCGCTGGCCGTCGTGCTCCCCCTCCACGCGCACGGTGATCGTGCCCGGGCGTTTGTCGGAGGTGAACTCGACCTCGTCGCCGTCGGCGAGCGCGATCGATTCGGCGGCGGTCAATGGCGCGTATTCGACGTCGCGCAGCAGGCGCGCGTTGCGCGTAATACGTGCGTGTGTGGCGGAAGGGCCGGGTTTTGCCGCGCAAGCGAGTGCGGACAGCAACATCCGGTCGCCTCGAAACTCGAAGCGCCGCGCGTTGGCAGCGATGCCGCGCGCGCGAATGCTGCCGTGTTGCGGGCCGACGAAGATGACGTCGCCGTCGCGCAGCGCTACCGACGGCGCGACCCCGTTCAAGAGAAAATCGTACAGATCGACACGTGCGCGCAGCATGCTGCCGCGCTTGATTGCGATATCGATGTATGTGCCGCGCTCGGGATCGATGCCGCCGGCTTCGTCGAGGTAGCGCAGCACGGAATCGGCGGCCGTGCCGCTATACATGCCGGGGCGCCGCACGAAGCCGGTCACGAACACGCGCACAGGCTGCGCGGCTTGCAAGTCGACGTAGACGGAAACGCGCTGCGTATAGACGTGCCGCAGCGCTTGCGCGATTGTCGATTCAAGCGCGCGCTGCGCGACGCCGGCCACGCGCAGCGGCCCGCCGTGCGGCAGCAGCAGATTGCCTTGTTGGTCGACGGTCAGGACATCGTCGAATTCGAAGGCCCCCCACAGCCGCAGGCGTATGCGGTCGCCGATGGCGACGACGTGATCGTCGTTGAATGCGGCGGCGGGTCCGTCGCTGAATGTGCCGGTGAAGAGCTGGGCACCGAACATATCGCTCGCGGCGTTGGCGGCCCAGTCGGCACGCCTGGCAGCGGTTGGCTCTGCGGCGACGCGCGCGGTGGGCGTGTTGCTGGCCGTTTCTCCACTGCCGGCGGCGGTCGCCGGGTCCCTGGCGACCGCGGTTGTAGAGGCGCCGGCGTCGGGCGGTACGTTCACGGCTGCTGCGCGCGGCGAAGCTGGCTGCGCGGCCACGGCGTGGTAGCCGCTACAAACGGCAAGCGCGGCATAGAAGGCGAGGATGAGGCGACGAAGCATGTCAATCCCGGTGGTCGCGCACGATCGACGCGAGCAGGTGAAGTGCGCCTGCCGCCAGCAGCAGGCTGGCGGCGAACACGGCGAGGTTGCGAAGGCGCCGTGGCTCGGTCGGCGATTGCGGCAGGGCGGGGGACTGGATCACTTCGACGCGAGCGATCTTGCGGACCGATTCGACGCGTGCGACTTCGAGTGCGCCCCGGGCGCCGGCATAGAGCTGATCGGCGATTTCCGCGTCGGTCTGCAGCCGCTGTTGCTGTTCGACCAAGCTGTTGAGCCGTCCGCCGTGCGGTGCTGCGAGGCGATCGCGTTCCGTGACGATTTGCTTACGCAGGGCGGCAACGCGCGCGTCAAGTCGAACCATCTCGGCCGCTTGGGGCGTCAGATAGACGGCCATTGCTTCGCGCTGCGCGGTGAGCTGGGCGCGCTCGGCTTCGAGCTGGCCGATGAGGGTCGAGGCGCTTTCGAGCGTCGAGGCAGGCGAGGCGAGTCCGTGCGCGTCCTGAAACGCGAGCAATTGACGACGTGCGGCGTTGCGTCGCTCGCCGAGCGCGACGACTTGCCCGGTGATGAACCGTACCTGCTCGCCGGCCAATTCGTTGCCGATTTGATTGATGTACCGCTCGCCTTCTTCGATCATGCGTGCGGCAATGGCTTGGGCCATCGCGGGCGTGTACGCGGCCACACTCACGAGGAGCACGTGAGCGTAATCGTCGTAGGCGACCCTTATACGCTGGCGCAGATAGTCGGCAAATATTTCGTCGGGGGCGTTGCGCTCGCGCAGGCGCGAGAGCCGGTCGCGGCGCGTGTCGCCGTAGTGGGCGCGTAGCGCAAGCGTTTGGTCGAGCGTGCGCATCATATCGAGCGAAAGCAGGCGTTCGCGCAGCAGCAGGGCGTCGCGCGCATCGCCTGACTGCGGTAGCAGGGCAAGCAGATCGCCCGATGTGCGTGTACCCGGGTCCGTGCGGCGCACGACGATACGCGCTTCGCAGACATAGCGGTCCGACGCGAGCAGCCCCCAATAGAGTGCGGCAAGCGCCATGGCGGCGGCAACGAGCGTGCGCAGGGGGTGGTCGCGCATCGCGCCGACGAGTTTGCGCGCCGCGTGCGCCGTCGCCCGAACGAGCATGGCAACGCGCTTCATCCGCAGGCCGCCTTGTAGCGGGCGAGGGCTTCGTCGACGCTGTCGAAACAGTGCGCGCGGCCTTCGTGGAGCCAGATGGCGCTGTCGCAGAACGCTTTAAGCGTGGCTTCGTCGTGCGACACCATGACGAGACCGGCTCTCGCGGCCAGCGCGCGAAACGCGTCTTTCGATTTCCGACGGAAGGCGCCGTCGCCGACGGCCGTCAATTCGTCGACGAGGTAGGTATCGAAATCGAACATCAACGAGACGGCGAATGCGAAGCGGGCCCGCATGCCTGAGGAGTAGGTTTTGACGGGCCGGTCGAGCGCGGGCCCGAGTTCGGAGAACGCGCGCACGAAGGCGATCTGTTCGGCGAGCGCAGCATCGGGCAGCCCATGAATGCGCGCGACGAACCGCGCGTTCTGCACGCCGGTCAGCGAGCCCTGGAAACCGCCCGAAAGACCGAGCGGCCACGACACGCGGCAGCCGCGGACGATGCGGCCGTTCGTCGGCGGCTCCATGCCGCCGATGATGTTGAGCAGCGTGCTCTTGCCCGCGCCGTTTCGACCGATCAACGCGAGCTTGGCGCCGCGTGCGATGCGCAGCGTGATGCCGTCGAGGACGGTGAGCGTGTTCGGTGGCGATCGGAAGCGCTTGGTGATATCGACGAGATCGATCATCGCTGCCTTAGTTTTTGGGAGTAGTGCCGATGCAGGGCGAGACCGCTCGCGACGAGTGCGAGCGCCCATAGCGCGAGGTATCCGGCGGAGACGAACTCGGGCGTGCGATAGGC
>CBJMQH010000105.1:0-12630 GCA_966431825.1 uncultured Trinickia sp. | reverse complement strand
ACCTGATCCGCAACCGCAACCGCAACCCGCTTTACACCCATAAAAGGCATCTCATGGATCTCACCGTGATCTGGGCCGCGATCATCGCGTTCGGCGTCTTTCTCTATGTCGTGCTCGACGGATTCGATCTCGGCATCGGCATCGTATTTCCCTTCTTCCCGAACGAGCGGGAGCGCGACGTCATGATGGGTTCGGTCGCCCCCGTGTGGGACGGCAACGAAACCTGGCTCGTGTTGGGCGGTGCAGCGCTGTTCGGTGCGTTTCCGCTCGTCTACGCCACCGTGCTTTCGGCGCTGTATCTGCCGCTCGTTTGCATGCTCGTCTGCCTGATCCTGCGCGGCGTATCGTTCGAGTTGCGCGGCAAGGCGACGCGCACGAAACACCTTTGGGATCTCGCGTTCATCGGCGGCTCGACGGGCGCGTCGTTTTTCCAGGGCATCGCACTCGGCGCGTTCTTGCAGGGCATCCCCGTGAAAGACGGGCAGTTCGCCGGCGGCGCGTTCGACTGGCTCTCGCCGTTCACGCTGTTGACAGGACTTGGAGTCGTAGCCACCTACGCACTGCTCGGTTGTTGCTGGCTCGTCGCGAAAACGGAGGGCGATCTGCAGCGCCGGCTCCATGCGATTGCGTGGCCGCTTACGCTCGTGCTGCTCGCGTTCATCGTCGCGGTGAGCGCCTGGACACCATTGCAGGATGCCGCCGTGGCCGAACGCTGGTTCCGCTCGGCCTGGTTCGTGCGAATGCTGCCCGCACCGCTTCTGATCGCCGTATGTGCCACCGTGATGCGGCGCGCGCTGCTCGAACGACGCCATACGCGGCCTTTCGTCGTAGCGCTCGCGTTCGTTGCGGTAGGTTATGCGGGACTGCTCGCGACGGTATGGCCTTACGCGATTCCCGCGACCGTCACCCTTTGGGACGCGTCAGCGCCGGCCGTGAGCCTGAAATTCACGTTGGTGGGCGCCGTCGTCATTTTGCCGATCATTCTCGGTTACACCGTGCTCGGCTACTGGATCTTTCGCGGCAAGGTGCGCCATGGCGATCATCACTACCATTGAGCGCGGCAAGCGTGCCGCCCTGCCCGCATGGGTTTGGTTCGTTCTGCTATGGATAGCAGGTGCAGGCGGCGCGATGCTGCTCGGCGCCGCCTTCAAAGCGTTCATGAATGCCACGCTGTTCGCCGTGACGCGCTAGGGCCGGCCACTCGGTGGCCGGCCGCCTGGAGGTCTGAACCGGCAGGCGCAAGTGTGCCGGCCGGTTCGGATGCTAGAAGTTGTAGTCGATTCCGCGACCTGACAGATAGACGCGGCCATAGACGCTCGTGTCGGCGGCGATGCCCGCGACACCACCGTAACGATGGTTGTCGTCGTCGATACGCAACCAGGTGTTGCCCTGATCGTCGGACCGGTAGACGCCATCAATCCCGTTGATCGTTCCGATCAGGTACACGGCAGCCGAATACTTCGAACCTGCCGCCGCCACGCCGAGCGCAACCTTCATTGCGCCATGGACGATCGTGTACTCAGGACCGACGGTCGCCATCGCAGTCAGCTTGACCCAGGTCGCACCGGAATCGGTCGAGTGCCACAGGTTGTTGGCATCGGCCAGCCACACGTCGCCTTCCACGAACGGGTTCACGGCCAAGTCGGTGACGCCGAAGCCGTTGGCGGCCCACGTCGTCGCGCTCGCGCTGAACGTGTGTCCCCCATCCGTCGAAACATAGAACCGTCCCGGATTCTGGTACCACCAATTGCCGCCGTGATCGTAGGCATACACCTTGAGCGGGTTTTTCCGGTCCGCGGCGATGTGGTAGGCCTCGGCGGGCGCCGGAAGGTTCGTCGCATGCCATGTCGCGCCGCGATCACTCGAGTAGTAAGGCACCTGGTACGGGATGGTCCAGACCACGTTGGATCCGTCGGCCGTCACCGCGACCTTGGATTCGTCGCCGCGACCACTTGCCACGGGAGGCGTGGTCGGAAAGCCCGTCCATGTCACGCCCGCATCCGTCGAATAGGCACCTTTCGACGCGCCGCCGAACGTCCCCACCGCCGCGATGAAGGCAGGGTTGTTCCAGGCCGTGTCGATACCCGTGCCATTGCCGAAGCTGGGAATCGCGGGCGCTGTCCCGGGCGCTGTGCCGAAATTCGGCGAGCGGGTGGGTGCCGCGGTCAGCGACGTATGGACATAGAGGCCCGTATCGCCGTGCCCGCTGGCCAGCACATAGCCGGCCCCGGGCGGAGGCGCGAGCAAGGCCATATTAGCCATCTCTTCGATGCCGTTGACATCGAACGTCCAGTGCGGCGTCGACGAAGAAATCGCCTCCGTCGTCGACCAGATGCCGCCTCCGACCACATAGGACACATGGTTCGGGTTGAACGGATCGATCTGCAAATCGTCGACCCACCCGGAGAATCCGGGATTCGATGCGCTGGTCGTACCGCTCGCGTCATGGAACGTCGTCGAACCGTTCGCCTCGCCCGACTTGCCGATCTCGGCCCACGTTTGTCCTCCATCGGTCGAGCGCATGGCCACCTGGACGTAGGACGCATCGCCCCATGTTCCGGATACGCCAAAGACAATCTGGGTTTGCGGTCCGCTGCCCGATACCGACAGGCCACCGATCCCACCCCAATACGTCCCCTCGCCGGAGGCGACGAGTTTGGTCCACCCATTCTTTCCGTCGAACTTGCACAGACCCGACGGCGCGCTGCTCCCAGGCCCCGCGCTCGACGTGAACGGCACGTAGAACATGCCGTCCGCCGCGCGCACCATGTGCGGAATATAGACATTGGTGCCGATCGCGTCGGTCACCTGGCTCGGGATGGAGACTGCCGTCCAGGTTGCGCCGCCGTCCGTCGACTTGTACAGATACGACGAGAGCCCCGCGAGGTTCTTGTAGTCGGGTGCGACGCCTACGTAGAGGGTACCCGTCTGGCTTCCGCTCGGCGAATAGCCCGGCTTGGGTGCATCCGTGTCGAAAACGACAAATTCGACGCCGATCGGGTTTCCGTTATTGGTATTGGAAATATCGTCCTTGGACATCACGTAGGAAGACAACGAAGAAACCTGGGTCCAGTTAAATCCAGAATTCGTCGATTTCCAAAGGCCAGCCGTTCTCGACGCGTAATACATTGTCGAGGGAAGATTAGGATCGATTGCCAAACGCTCGCCAATTGCGCGACCCTGATTATTCGCTCCGACCGGAAACGGAAGATTCGTATGCAGCCAAGACCGGCCCTGATCCCACGAAATATAGAAACGTCCATTCCCATCGGTAACAGCTCGGCCGGCGGTCATTGCGACAGTCCAGGAATTTGTCGGGTCTACAGCGAGACTCTCGGAACCTTCGAAGCCGCCGTCGGCTCGACTGAACGAATCGTTCAGCGCAATCCAGGTTCCATTGTCGTTATCCCAGCGATAGACACCGGCAACGTCGGTTCTGGCATAGCGCAAGTTCGGGACGGTGGGATGGTAGATGATGCCGGGCACATAGCCGCCGCCGCCCATCTTCACGGTGGTCCAACCCGCCCCCGTGACCGCGTCCCGGGCAGACGCGGCCGACGAAAATGACGTCTTCGCAGCCGTACTCGACGAGCCGCCGCCTCCGCTACATGACGCAAGCGGCACTACCGCAAGTACTGCTAATAATCTTATGTATTCAATAAATTTCATTTTAATTTCCCATTTAACCACACCACCCAAACAGACCGAGCATCAACAGCCTGCTCGTTACCTGCCCCAATCGGGGTTATGGTAATTGGGTAACGGGGCGAAATCACCGCGCGCAGCCGGAATTCCGCGTAAGGAAATTCCTCTTTTTCCGTAGCGGTTTCTTTCTCTCCCACGAGAAACCGAAATAGCAGCCTGCGCAAATCCATGGACCCCGCGTCCCGACGCCGTGCGTCGCCGGACGAGGCGCACAGCTTTCAAAGCCTTCGAATCTTTCAAAGCTTTCAGCGACGCATGGGCACGCGAGGCGTCAGCGCCGCGCCAACCCCGCGTCAGGACCGGATGAATCGGTAACAATGAGCGATACGCAGATATGCATCGATTCGGCGTCGAGACACCCGCATTCACCAGTACGCGTTATCCCGGGGAGCACGACGATGCAGCCGTTAATTTGTAGCGAAAAACCCTCGCGCAAACGTTTTACCTACCGCGCGTCGCTAAAGTAATGCGGTGCACGCCCGTTGATACGACTGAGAGACCACTGGCGCAATCCAACGCAACCTGGTCTATCGACATGATCGGTGCAAAAGAGGAATTCAATGAACGCTTCACAAATGACTGTGCGTGCGAAACTGGCGGTTTCATTCGGCGCATTAACGGTAATGGTCCTGCTCGTGTCAGGGGTTGCCTTGGTTTCGCTGAACGCGGCCAATGCCCGGTTCGAATCGTTCGTGCGCGGCATCAACGCGCGGGCTGAACTGGCGGAACAGATCCGCACGGCCGTGGACCGGCGTGCAATCGCTGCGCGCGACATTCTGTTCGTTTCCTCTCCTGCCGAAGTTGACGCCGAAAAAGCAGAGGCGCTCAAGGCACACGAGGATGTCCAGGCCAGACTGAAGCAACTTCAAGCGATGCTCGACAGCAGCTCCGATGCCAGCGACAAGGCGAAAGCACTCGTCGGCGACATCGCCAACGTCGAAGTGAAGTACGGCCCCGTCGCCTTTGCCATCGTGCAGGCCGCTGTTGGCGGACGCCGCGACGAGGCCATCAAGATGATCGACCAGCAGTGCCGCCCATTGCTGGCCGCACTGATCAATGCCACCAACGCATACAGCAAGGACACGCAAGCGCGCGCCACCGAGTTGATCGGCGAGGCATCCGAGAACTTCTCGCGTCAACGCGCCCTGCTGATCGGTATCTGCTTTGCGTCGGTGATCGCTGCGGTTGTGGCGGGTGCCCTGATTGCTCGCAGCTTGACGCGCGCTTTGGGCGCCGAACCGGCACAACTCGGCGAATTGACGAAGCGCGTCGCGCAGGGCGACTTGCGCCCGATCCACGCAGCCGCGCAGGCACCGCAAGGCAGCATTCTCGCTTCGCTCGGCGAAATGCAAACAAGCCTCGCGAAATTGATCGCGCGCGTCCATGTCGCGGCGGACAGCATTGCGACCGGATCGAATGAAATCGCGACGGGCAACGCCGAGTTGTCGTCGCGCACGGAGCAGCAGGCTGCCTCGCTCCAAGAAACGGCGTCGAGCATGGAACAGCTCACGTCGACCGTCAAACAGAACGCCGAGAACGCCCAGCAGGCCAGCACTTCGGCCGCCAACGCATCGGAAGTGGCCGAGCGCGGCACGGTCGTCGTCGGGCAGGTCATCGGTACGATGGGCGAAATCAGTACGGCTTCATCGAAAGTCGCGGAGATCACCGGCATCATCGAGGCCATCGCGTTCCAGACCAATATCCTGGCACTCAACGCGGCCGTCGAAGCGGCGCGAGCCGGAGAGCAAGGCAAGGGCTTTGCCGTCGTGGCGACCGAAGTGCGGAATCTGGCGCAGCGCTCGTCCACGGCCGCCAAGGAAATCAAGGATCTGATCGGCACGTCTGTCGAGAAGGTGCGCGAAGGCGCCACGTTGGCCACGCGCGCCGGCGATACGATGTCCGAAGTCACGCAGGCCGTCGCACGCGTGACCGACTTGATGGGGGAAATCGCCGCCGCATCGAGCGAGCAAGGCCGCGGCATCGAACAAGTCAATATCGCCGTCACGCAGATGGACGCCGTTACCCAACAAAATGCGGCCCTCGTCGAGGAAGCCGCGGCTGCATCGAAATCGCTCGAGGAACAGGGGCGCGGCCTCTCGTCGGCTATTAGTCTGTTCCGCCTCGACTAAGCCGTCGCGCACGGCACCACGGCACCGCGCGGTTCGATGCCCGATCGCATCGACCGCGCATGCGCCATCAACCCGGGCCTTGGCGCGTATCCCCGGTGAGCCCCATCAGACGCGCCAGCACGGGCCACTTGACCAACGCCTCGCCGTAAGCCTGCCGCGCCTGTTCGTCGAAGTAGCGCAGCGGGTCGAATTCCGGCACATTGCGCGCCAAACCGAGCACGTCGTTGCCGGGCCCCGTTGCAGCCGTCTCGCGATCCATCGTCATTTCTGGTCCACCCAGACGCCATCGGGCATCTTCACAGCATAGCCGTCGGCCGTCTTCATCGTCACGGCCCCTTCGTTCTCGCCGACCATCGGCGTCTGCGGCAAATTGGCGGCATATTGCGAGAGCACGACGCCTGGCTTGAATGGGCTGTTCGAAACGAGATTCGACAACAGCTGCGCCAGGGCAAGAAAGCTCGTCGGCGCATCGATGACCGTCGTCTGTCCGTGGCCGCCAGGCAAGCCGACGAGCCGCACGCCGACCGGGCCGTGGACGATGCGCGGCGTGGGAATTTCGCGCAGCCCCGCTACTTGGTTCGCGTCTCCACGCAAGGCAGCGCCGTGCTCAGGGACGAAGACGATCGCCGCGCGCCGGCCCGATTTCGCGATCAGGTCGGCAAGCGCATCGAATTCATTCATCAGCGTATTCACGCGCAACGGATAAGACGCAAGGCTGGAAAGACTCTCCTTGCCCGCCACGCGATTGCCGTCGTGCAGACTGATCGTATTGTAGTAAAGCGCCACAGGCCCCCGCGTTTGCGCGCGCTGCGCGTACCAATCGGCGAGCGTCGCATAGTCGTCATGCAACGGCGAGCCGTCGAACGCGTGCATCGATATGCCTGCCTGCGCGTTGGATATGAGCGGCGCGTCGGGCACGCCGAGGTCTTCCTTGACGATCTGCAGGAAGTTGTCGAAGCGACCATCGTGATTGAGCAACACCTGCGCCGTATAGCCTGCCTCGGCCAACTGGCCAAACAGCTGACATTGCGCCGGCGCGCTCTTGTAGAGTTCGGCATGCGGCTCCTGCCCGCACGTGGCGCGCAAGATGCGGATCGCAGCCGGCCCGCTGTAGCTTGCCGCCGTACTGAAGTTGGTGAACAGAAAATCGAACTGCGACAGCATCGGATTCTCGCGCGCCTTCGCCACGTCGAGGTCGTCCCACGACAGCGAACAGATGTGGAGCACGATAATGTCGAACTGGGCGTTCGGGTCGGCGCTCAAGCGACCGAACGTGACTTGCCGCTGCGCCTCGGCTGTCCTGAACGCCGCGAGCGCCGCGTTGTGATCGAGCGGCTGCTCGACGATCGCAGCCTGCGCCGCGTTCGCGTTACCGCTATGCGGGGCCGACAACGTCCCGCTGACGACGTTCCAGAGCGGCCAGACGACAAGCGCGATCAGCACGAGCGTCGCCACTCGCAGCCAGCGGTTCGCAATCAGATACACCGCAACGAAGATGGCGGCACCGGCGAGCAGCGTCAGCGGTACGAACCGTTGCAGCAGTTCGAACCAGTACCCGAGCGTGAACGCCTCGAGCCCCTTGAACTCCTCGACGATCCGCGAAAACGGCGGCACGATCGCCTCGTGATAAATAAGTGGCACGGCGAGCGCGAGCGCAACGACATTGCGTAGCGCTCGCAGCAGCCGGCTGGAGATCGGGCTGGTCACCGCAAGCGCAAGCGCCAATGCAATGTTCGCAGTCCATACCGGTTGCAAATGACCGGCTGCATACAAGTACAACTTGAAGATGAAATAGAGGTTCCAGAAGGTCATGATGAATGTGCCAAAGGCGTCATTGACTGCGAACGCGGTCGAGCGCGAGGCGCGCGCGCACTGCCTGGCGCAACCCCTGTACCAACCGCAGATAGCCTTCGATGCCCATCAGAATGACATCCTTAAAGCCTGCGAGCGGCATGTCCTCGACCGTGCGCTCGTTCCAGTTCAGCCAGGCATCGGCGCGGCCGAACGTGCATTGCACAAGCCGCCGCTCGTCTTCGAGCGACAGGCCGTCGAACTGCACGCCGAGATCGCGCCCGAGATACCGGCTCACACGAACCGGGAAATGAAAGAGCCGTTCGCCGCGGCTGAGCGACACGCTGAGCCAATCGCCTGAACGCAGATTCAGTCCGGCCGCCGGCAGTTCAAGGCCGAGGCCGCCCGTCGAATAGTCGCTCGTCATACAGGCGAGCGTCGTACCGTCTGCGAGCAGCAGCGTGGCCGGCACGCGCATGGCGATCCGATGCGTGATCCGCACCTGTCTCGCCTCCCTGGCCACGCTGACTGCCGCGCCCAGCAGCACGAGGTTGTACGTCGTCCAGACGATGTTCATCGCGATCGTCGGCCCTTCGCCGCCGGCAGCGAAGAACAGGCGATAGACGCCCGCGAGCAGCGCCGCCAGATTCATCAGGAGCATCACGAGGTACGGCTTCGACACGCTCCAGTCGAAGTACCCTTCGTCGATACGCCCGCCCTTCTCGGTCACGTTGAATTTCCCGTGCCTGGGGCTGAAAAAGGCGAACGTCGTCGGCAGTGCGATGTACCAGGCGAGCACCGATTCGTACACCTCGGCCCAGAACGAATGCCGATAGTGACCCTGCATGCGGGAATTCGCGATGTTCGCGATGAAGATATAGGGCAGCACGTAGCTCGCAATCGTTGTCGCCGATGCGTTGATGAAGTAAAGCTGGAAGAACAGATACGCCATCGGCATCATCAGGAAGATGAGCCGCGGTACACCGTAGAAAAAGTGGAGCATCGCATTGCCGTAGCACAACCGTTGAAAGAGTCCGAGACCACGGCCCAGAAACGGATTGTCGATCCGGAATATCTGCGCCATGCCGCGAGCCCAGCGCGTGCGCTGCTTGATGTGGCCGGCAAGACTTTCCGTTGCGAGCCCTGCGGCCTGAACGGTCGGCAGGTAGGCGGTCGTGTAACCGCGCCGATGCAGTTTCAGCGCCGTATGTGCATCTTCGGTCACCGTCTCGACAGCGATGCCGCCGACTGCCTCCAGCGGCGCTCGCTTGATGACCGCGCACGAGCCGCAGAAAAACGACGCATTCCAAAGGTCGTTGCCCGTCTGCACGAGCCCGTAGAACAACTTCCCTTCGTTCGGTACGCGGCGGAACGTACCGAGGTTGCGTTCGAACGGGTCCGGAGAGAAGAAGTGATGCGGCGTCTGTACCATTGCGCATTTCGGATCGCGCAGGAACGTGCCCATCGTCGTCTGCAGGAACGAGCGTGTCGGTACATGGTCGCAATCGAAGATCGCGATGTACTCGCCACCGGTCTGCCCAAGCGCGTGATTGATGTTGCCGGCCTTCGCGTGGCGGTTGTCGGTGCGCGCGATATAGCCGATCCCGGCCGCGCGCGCGAACGCTTCGAACTCCGGCCGTCTGCCGTCGTCGAGCAGGTAGACGCGCAGTTTGTCCGCCGGCCAGTCCACGCCTTGGGCGGCGAAGACGGTCGGTCGCACGACCGAGAGCGGTTCGTTGTACGTAGGAATATAGATGTCGACGGTCGGCCAGCTCGCCGGTTCCGGGGGAAGCGCCGCGACCGTGCGGTTCAGCGGCCACGCCGTCTGGATCAAGCCGAGCGTCAGGATGAGCCAGGTGTAGGCTTCAGCGGACACGAGGGCGTAGCCGACCACGGCTTCGGCCGGGGTCCGGAAATCGAGCGTCTGCGTGAGACGCCACCAGACATAGCGCGTCATCGCGAGCAGCGACAGCGACGCGAGCAAGAGCACCGGCAAGCGCCCCGGTAGGCGCCGGATCGCGAGTGCCAGCGCCAGCGTCATCGCAAAGAACGCAAACTGCCCGCCCGCCTGTAGCGGGGACAGTCCCACACCGATCCAAACCAGCGCGCCGATCGGCACAAGCAACACGAGCAGCAGGCGCGCACGTCCGACGCGCTCGGTTGCATGCTCGAGCGCGTCGCCCCACCGCTGCCAAGGCAAGCGCGCAAGGACGCGCTCGATGCACCGCCAGAAGCCGCGCACAGCCAGCGCGACAGGCGTCAGCCAAAATTCGATCGAATCCATCGTCTCGCGCAAGCGGGAGATGTCTGGCCGTGCGCGCGGCCTCGGTGCACGCACGAACGCACGCCAGAGCCATGCTCGGGGGCTGCCTGGATCAAGCACGCCCCACCGCGCCGCGAGAGAAATCAACGCAACGCGCGACAAACGCCGCGCAATGTCGGGCCTGCCGGCCGGTGGCGCGTGAAAGAAGAGGCGCACGATCCAATCGAACAGCGTGCGCCGCGGGCCGATGCCAAGGCCGCGTGCGGCCCATTCGAGAAGCGCCGTGCGCCAGCTCTGCGGCCTGCCCGGGTTCATGCGGGCCTCCCCGTTTCGCCCGGCGCGCGTGCGCGGAGCCAGGCATCGAGCCAGTTCGCAATACCTTGCAGATCGTGCGCCGCCTGGGAGTGCGGCGCGTCGTCAAAAAACCACGTACCCCGCGCGAGCGCTTCGGGCATCGCCGCATCGGCATGTATCCGCAGGTCGGTCGCCACGGTTTCACCGACAGCCGCACGCAGCAATGCGAGCGCGTCGCGCTGCATATCGCGGGCGGGGTTCAGTCGATTGACGATCGCCACCACGCGCGCGCCCAGCGCCTGCATCGCCGGTAGTCTGCGTACGAGCGTCACACAGGCGGCCGGCTCCGGCGGCACCAGGCACAGCACGAGGTCGGCGCACCGCACGGCCTGTTCCGCCTGCCGGGAGGGAAAGCACGGGGTATCGAGCAACACGACGCCTGTCGCTGGAAGGTCGATCTGCCCGAGTGCGCTGCCGAGCCACTGCGGCGTCTGGGCAAGGTGCGCGTCGCACTGTGCGCGCTCGTCGAGCGACAGCTCGCCATGCGGGGAGAACAACACGCCTTCCGCATTGCGCCACGTGTGCCCGCTCCATGGTTCCTTACCGTCGACAAGGGCTCGCGCGAGCCCCTCGTGGGCGAACGCGTCGAGCCCCAAGTGCGTGCCAAGCAGGTTCTGCGGATCGAAGTCGACTGCCACGACGGCACGCTGCCGGCGGGCAAGCAACACCGCGAGCGTCGCTGCCAGCGTAGTGCGGCCCGCGCCGCCTGTCGTAGAGATGACGGCGATCGTCTTCATTCGGGCGCACCGTCGATCGCGTCGGCGCCGCGCAACAGATGGCCGTGCAGCACGACCGGTTCGAGCATGCACGGCACGGCGTCGCGCAATGCAACGCTGCGGGCCTCGCGCAGCCGCCCACGCGCCCCCGAACGTCCCAGCACCCACCAGAGCGGGACGGCGAGCACGATTCCGAATAGGAATGAGACCACGAGCCATTCGATCATTTCTTCTCCTCGAGCACGCGCAGCGGCATGGGACACGGATCGGCACGGCGCGCCGGCGGCCGGCGGCGCACAACCGAGCCGCCGCGCACCTCAGCCTCGACATCGGCTCTCGCCGCTTCGCGCTGCAGGTCCGCCAGCATCGTCTCCACAGCCTGCAACTGACGCGCCGCATCGCTTGTCGGCTCCGCGGGCGCGCGCGTGGGTGCGCCCGCGGCCACATGGGTCGATGCTGCATCGGTGGGCTCGTCGCGATCTAACGTCGGTACGGTGCCCACCGTGGGTGCGACAGCCGCGCCCGGAAAGAGGTCGCTGTAGTCTGCGAGCGGTGAGCGGCGGTTCGTTTCGGCCAAAGCGTCGACTTCGCGCGCAATCGCATCTTCGGCCAGATAGACGACGCGGTCCGACAGCCGACCGACGGACCCCTTGAAGATGCGTGCGAGCGCCGTATCGGCATCCGGCAACCGGCACGCGAAAAGGAAGACGTAGAGATGGCTCGCATCGGCGGTAAACACGTCCCCGGCGCGGCGCGGTGCACACTGCCTGAGCGCCTGCGCATGCGCGATGCCGGGCAGTAGCGTCATTCGCGCCAACACATGAGGCAGCCGCAACTGCGCGCCGCGCTCGAGCACCGCATGCACGCGCTCGCAAAACGCCCCGACGCGAAGATAGCCGCGCACGGCGTCTGTCAACGCGGCCGCGAGCGCGCCGCGATAGTCCGGTGCGATGGGCCTCGTGTCGACCTGCCCTTGCAGCGAACGCAGCAACGATTGCATCCGGGAGAACGGCAGATCGCGTCCGAGCAGCAGGTTCGCGCCGAGGCTCGAAAGCAATAGTTCATATTGATGGCGTAGCGCTTCGCGGCGCTCAACGACAACGATCTTCAGTGCACGCCCGCATTGACGACGCAATGCATGCACGGTCGCACAGAGCGCCTCCAGGCCTTCACTGTCCGTGTAGTCGAGCACGACCGTGGCCGCCTGCGCACCTGCGCACGCGGCGAGCAGCGCTTCGTGATCGTCGACGATCTCCCAGCCCGGCGGGACCCAGGTCTCGTTCGCCACAACGGCGCGCGTCGCGACGACGCGCTCCTCGTCGTGCGCCAACAGTGCAGCGTTTCGCGCCCCGCTTGCGGCGGCCGTCTCGGGCGCCACGGTGAGCGCGCCCTGCTCCGTGTAACGCAGTGCGCAGACCTCGCCCGTCACGAGCGCACCGCCCGCGCGCCAAAACTGCACGCGCCAAACCGGCTCGCCCATCGCGACGTGCAACTGCGCGACCCCCGCGCACACGCCGTGCAGGTCCCTAACGCCCGGCTGATCGTCGCTCTGTACCGGCTGCGCGCGGGCAGTGGCATCGGCGTTGGGGGGCGCGGCGGGCGCCACCTCCCACGGACAGAGAAAGACCAACACGATGCGGAAGGGGGCCACAAACTCTGCCCACAGCAATCC